>NZ_JBYHFQ010000001.1:0-290336 GCF_057669665.1 Sporosarcina sp. Y1004
TGGATGCGAAGCGCTAATCCAGGCTCATGGCGAGAGGCATCCCCAGAGCGCCAAGCGTTATAAAATGTACACTCTGAATTAAATCTCTCTCAATAATGGACACTCCAGCGAAGGCGCGGCAAAGGGGTAGCCGAAGCGCAGAAGCGGATTCAATGGGATTCTTTATTTCACTCGTATATATCTTTTGAAAAGGAGGAATTTGATGAAAGTGATCGCCGTAACAGATGACCAGATGGAAAATACGCAATTGGTAAACACACTTTTGAAAACCGAATCGGCTATCGACGCTGTCATCTTACGTGAAAAGTCAAAATCGGATTCGGAAGTGATTGATTTGATTCAACAATTACAAATCAAAGGATTCGACGACACAAAAATCATCGTCCACAGTTCGATGGAAATCGCTTCGATTATGGGGCTGAAAAAAGTGCAACTCCCCGGACATATGCCACTATCAGCCGCCAAAACTAACTTCCCTGACCTTTCATTCGGCAAATCCGTCCATTCACTGGAGGAAGCAAAAGCCGCATATGAAGCCGGTGCTGATTGGCTATTATATGGTCATTTATTCATTACGGGTTCAAAAGAAGGTTTGATACCGCGCGGGACAACGGAACTTTTTCAAATGACTGCTTCCATTCCAATCCCGGTCTATGCAATCGGCGGTATACAACCGCATCATCTTTTACAATTGAACCAAGGCGGAGTTTCAGGCGTTGCGGTGATGTCGTCAATCTTTGGAAGTGATAATCCCGAAGTTGCAGCAATTGCTTACCTGGAGGCAAGCTATGTCGCAAAGCGTTGATGTAGCGATCATTGGCGGCGGTATTATTGGTTGTAGCATCGCTTATTACTTAGCGAAAGAAGGCTTGTCCGTACACCTTCTCGAACAGAATGAAATTGCACAAGGTACTACCCGAGCGGCGGGAGGTATGCTCGGTGCACACTCTGAATACCTGAATGATATGTTTTATTCATTCGCGCGTGATAGCCAAGCACTGTATAAGAAATTCCTTAGTAATTTTGGCGGTGACATCGGTTATACGACCGGAGGCATTATCCAACTTGCCCGTTCGGATGAAGAACGGATTGCCTTATCCCGCTGGAATGATGCCGCCTATCTCTCAGCCGTGCAAGTTTGCGAACGGATTCCATATGTCGCATCTCCTGCTTTCGGTGCTTACCTATTTGAAGATGATGTCCATGTTCATCCTGAAAAAACTTGTCTCGCATTTTGTGAAGCAGCTAAAAAATTGGGCGTTGTTGTTTCAGAGCATTTCTATGCAGATAGCATCAAAGATTTGCATAACGGCTATCAGATAACTAATGGTTCATCCATGATTACTGCAAAACACGTAGTCATTGCAGGCGGAGCGGCGAGTGCAAGGCTCATTCCCGCACTTCAAATAACTACAGTGAAAGGACAATGCATGCAACTCGATGCGATGGGTATGCAATTGCCTTATACACTTTTCCATAAAGGCTGTTACATTGTGCCCCGCCCGGATGGAACACTTGTCGTCGGGGCGACGATGGAACAAGATGAATTTGATTTGCAGACGACGTATGCCGGAAACCTGGCACTAAAAGACATTGCCGAAGGTTTTATACCCGGCCTTTCCCGGCTTCCTGTCCTGGCTAGATGGGCAGGCATGCGTCCGAAAACAGTTGATGATGTGCCATATATCGGTCAGGTTCCCGGGAAAGAAAATATGTATATTGCGGCAGGTCATTTCAGAAATGGTATTTTATTGGCACCCGCTACGGCCAATATGATTTGCGATATGATCGTCGGAAATGAAATAAACACGGAGCGAATGGATGCATTCAGTCCGAAAAGGGGGATTTTTCATGGAACGAACAATCGAACTCAACGGCAACCGGTATGAGATTCCGGCAGAGGTTAGAAATATAGAGGAATTGCTACGTCACCTAGAACTTGCGGAACGTATTGTCATCGTCGAACTGAACAGGGATATTCTCGCGAAAGATGCCTATGACTTGCCTATCAACGACCGGGACCAAATTGAAATCATTCACTTTGTAGGAGGAGGATAATTATGCTGACAATCGGTAATAAAACGTTTAACTCAAGACTACTTTTAGGGACAGGAAAATATCCGTCATTTGATGTACAAAAAGAAGCTGTGCGTGTGTCGGAATCGGAAATTCTGACGTTTGCAGTGAGGCGCATGAATATATTTGAACCGTCACAGCCGAATTTCTTGGAGCAACTCGACTTGTCGAAATATACATTGTTGCCAAACACGGCTGGGGCTAAAACAGCAGAAGAAGCGGTACGCATCGCGAAATTAGCGAAAGCGTCGGGACTTTGCGATATGGTGAAAGTTGAAATTATCGGCTGTGACCGGTCTTTGCTACCCGATCCTGTTGAAACGCTACGCGCGACGGAAATGCTGTTGGATGAAGGCTTCATCGTCCTGCCATACACGTCTGATGATGTTGTGCTTGCCCGCAGATTATGTGAAATGGGCGTCCATGCAATTATGCCAGGCGCTTCGCCGATTGGATCAGGTCGCGGGATTTTAAACCCACTCAACTTATCCTTCATCATTGAACAATCCAACGTACCCGTTATTATCGATGCGGGAATCGGTTCGCCAAAAGATGCGGCATATGCAATGGAGCTTGGCGCGGATGGGGTTTTATTGAACACCGCGGTTTCTGAAGCTGGGGACCCTGTCAAAATGGCCCTTGCGATGAAACTGGCGATAGAAGCGGGAAGGCTTGGCTATGAAGCTGGACGTATGCCAGAGCGGGATTACGCGGTTGCAAGCAGTCCCACGGAAGGACTTGTAACCAATTGAGTGAAAGATATTCGCGCCAGGAGTTGTTCGCTCCGATTGGTATAGATGGGCAAAAACGGATCCGAGCTGCAAGTATCTTCATATTAGGGGCGGGTGCACTTGGTTCGTCCGGAGCCGAGATGCTCGTCCGTGCTGGCGTCGGGCGAATAACAATCGTCGACCGGGATATCATCGAATGGACGAATCTTCACCGTCAACAACTGTATACCGAGCAGGACGTCGTTGAACAATTGCCGAAAGCCATTGCAGCGGAGAAGCGATTGAAGGCGATTAATAGCGATGTCTTCGTGACGGGAATCGTTGCCGATGTGACCCCTAAAAACGTCCTTGACTTGATGGACGGACATGATGTCATTTTGGACGCGACAGACAATATTGAGACTAGATTGCTGGCAAACGATGCAGCGCTGAAACTCGGGATTCCTTTTTTCATGGGCGCTTGTGTCGGCAGTTATGGACTGACGTTCCCAATTGGGGTAAAAGAACATCAGCCTTGTTTGCATTGTCTACTGGAAACATTGCCTTCCCAGACATTGACGTGCGATACGGTCGGCGTAATCAGCCCGATTGTCGTAACAACCGCGGCCCGGCAAGTTGCAGACTTATTGAAGTATATAACGGGAACACCGTTTGAGCCGAAGCTCGAATCTGCTGACTTATGGACCGGTGATCGCGCTTCAATGGGGGTTGCGAGTATGAAGAAAGCAGGCTGTCCAAGCTGTTCAGAAAATGCCGTGTATCCCTTCCTTTCCGCCCGTGAATCAATGAAAACCGCAGTATTATGCGGACGTGATACTGTCCAGCTAACTTGGCCAGAAAGCAGAAAGTTTGAGCTCGTATCTTTTGCCGGTTCTATCCAAGGAACCGTCACGAAGTTAATCCACAATCCGCATCTCGTTGCCTGTGAATACAACGGGCACCGCATCGTTCTGTTCCGTGATGGCCGCATGCTCGTCCACGGAACGAAAGACGTTATAGTAGCGAAGAAGATTGCTGCAGGATTGCTCGGCTAATTGTTCTACTATCACGTCTGTTGCTTAACCATTTATTTGCATAAAGTACTGTTGAGAAGGGCTTGATAACCTCCATTTTCACTGGACTATTTTTGCCCCACTTTCGACTAACTATTCATGACATATTTTCTGAGGGCTCCTAGTGTGGCAAGAAGTGACTCCGTCACTTCTTGCCACACTCTTTTCAGTAATACTGTTGCGAATAGTTGCGTGTCGTGTTGCTACAATGTTCAAGTGAGAATTGCAGTTATTTTGGATGAAAAGAATAGATGATATTCTATGGTGAATGTAAGTGTCCGAAAATGCAATTTCGGGCACTCTAGTACCTTGTACAATGTGTTCCTTGCTTACTTTTAGCAAAGAGTACACACCTAATCTTGTGATACCTTACAGAAAGCGACACTTCTTTAATGAAAAAGAAAAACCATATAGAAAGCATCAGCCGCCAAAATTGCATCTTTGGCGGCTTTTATCCATGTAGGAAGCTCCTCTATTCTTTCGTCCCAAAAGTCTTCAGCACTACGTGTACTTATCCATTTGGTGCGCGACGGATGAAGGACCACCATACGATTACCGAAAAACTGTGTAGGGATGCGACAAAGTCGCATCCCTACACATCCAAACATCCCGGTAATTGTATAGAAGTCATTCAATCCAAAGCACTCCAAAAGCGGAACTATACAAGTAGCGGCCAGGGGGAGATCAAGTTATTTACTGGTTAGTCAACAGACGTGTTCTACTATACAAAAAAGGGGAGAATCCATAGTATGTGGATTCTCCTTTGTTCACTTACCATAATTTTTCATGCTGTCCTGCAACTGAGCTATTCGCTTCATGCCGTCTTCCCTTGTACGTTTGTTTTCATCTTCAATGGCTCTCGTTTCCTCAAGCCCTTTTACGATTGTGCTCCAGCTTTCTTCAATCGTTTCGATTTTAATACTAGGACCCCCTGCAGTACGAGCGATATCCACACTTTGTCTAGCAATATTCTGCGAGTTTTTCAGTAACATTTCATTTGTCCTTTTATCGAGTTCAGCCATGGAATCTGCTACTAGCTTTTGTCGTTTTGCAGAAACTGCCTGAATGATACCATTTTTGAATATTGGAATCGTTGTAATGAATGCCGAATTGATCTTCCCGATAAGTTTCGTATTACCGCGTTGCAGGACTCGGAGTTGAGGAGCTGTCTGTAGTGCAACCATTCTTGCCATTTCAAGATCATACACTCGCTCTTCAAGTGCCTGAATCGCATTATTCATAGTATCCAATTCCATCCGCGCTAACTGATCACCGCCAGCTGATCTTTGTTCAAGGGCCGGAACGAGCGCCCGCAACTCTTCGGATTTAATCTGTCCAGCTACCACATACTTTTCAAGTGCCATGTAGTAGTTAAAGTTTTGGTCATACATCTCATCCATATTTGTCGTTGAACGAATCATCTCGTCCTTATACTTTGAAATTTCGATGTTTATTCCTTCAATTTCCTTACCGAGCGATTGGTATTTGCCAAACACCTTTTCAATTAACTTATCCCCACGTTTGAAAAACTTCCCCATAAAACCTTTTGGCTCGTCAAAGTCATTTTTATCGAATTTATCCATCGTTTTTCCAAGTTTTCTTAACATTTCGCCTGAATCAGTTACACTTGACGAACGCATAGAAGCCAATATACGGTCAGCAAAGGTAGAGATTTCAACTGCCGGTTCTTTTCCGAATTCTAATAATGCATTCTGATTTCTCGTATCGATTGACCGAACTAAATTCTGCACTTCTGGATCCTGCCTTAACTCCATGCGCATCATTTCTGCTTTGTTCTCCGTCAATAATTCTACTTCATAATTTTTCGTTTCTTCGATGACAATCAATCCCTTCATTTAAAAAATCGATTTAAAAAACCGCTTACAATTGAAAAATCCTTTTTACTCTCCTGATAGTGTAAATCGAATACCATATCTTCCAGCAAATGATGGTCAAAATACTCTTTCTCGATAAAGTGCTCTAGATCATTGTGACCAGGAGGATTGTATAATATAATATCAAGTCCAAATTCATTTACTAGTATTAATAATGCTGCATCCGCTCTTGATAATACGCCGTTAATTTCATTATTATATAAAACTATTTTCGGAATTTCCTGCGCATAATCAAACGTTTGTAATAGATTGGGCAGTTCTTCCGAAAGGTTTATGGCCTGGGTGAATAAGTAGAGAGAAACTTGTTCCTGACTTTCCCCTGCGAGTGCCTTCAGTTTAGGATTGGCACACATACGCGCAATTGCTGCCGCCAGTCCTAGTTGAACGCCATCATGAAGATAACCATATTGCCACCAATTGCTCTTCATCATTAGTTCCGGACTTAAACGACCGTCTTTGCCAAGTGCATGCTGGTAATGGTATTGGTTGTTCGCTTTTTTGTCCTGCATAAAAGGGAACTTTTTCACGATTATGCAATTGGGTTGACTTGTGAGGTTATGCATTTTATCCCAATACTCTTTGCGATTTGTCGAAACGCCCGAAATCTTCGCGAATAGCGATGGAATCTTTACTTCGTTCCCGCTGGCCGAGAAGTTAGGTCTTATAAAAGCCTTTTCCTTCGCCAATAAAAAAATCTCATCGTATGTTGTTTTCAATGTGACTGACATGGGGAGATAATTGCGGAACTGCCACGGCTTATAATAGGCGGACCCTTCGTGGTGAAGCACATGATCAATTTCTTTCGAAGCACGATATGCGACAGTCCCTTGCCGTTTCGGCTCTTCTTGTGGGAAAGGCTGGATCGTCATCGTTGTCGGGTATGCTGTAAAAACAGACCATTTGTTTTCCGGATCAATCTCTTTAAAATCGTCTTTTCCTTCAGGATGAAGTATGACAACATCCATCCCCAATAAAATTATATAAAACAGAAAATACATCTGACTTTTGTTCATATCCCCGTACCAGATAATATGTGGGACATCCTTTTCGATCGGCGTTCCCTTCACCCATGGATCGATGTGGTTCCACGTCCATTTGATAATATCGAGGAAAACGCGTCGAAATTCAGGATGCTGAAATGCACCTGAATGATTTTCTTTAAATCGTTCGAAAACGTCAATAAGCGCTGAGCGGATTAACCTGTTGAAATCATGATCTTTCCCGTATTTCGGGAGCAGTTGCGCACCATCCAAAAAGGCGACAAACCGGTTGATCGATAGATTCGGTTTTTCCTGGATCAGATCGTAAATGCGTTGGATTGCTTGAAAGCGTTCCGACGGCATTGTTTTATCGAGTGTTTCAGATAATACATACACGCCATTTGCTTGACTCGCTGTGTATAATTCAATCATATACTCTGTTTCATCGAACCCTGATCCGACAATACGCGCAGCTATTTGACTGTATTGTACACTGTCTTCTTCAACTTTATAATTAGGGCGGTCGGGTATCGACTTACTCAGTTCGGTCGCCCAATTCGAATACTCCACCTTCTCAAGTACCAGTTTCCTAATCATCTCCACTCCCCCCAATCACCTATTTTTATGCGTCGGAAGGGGCTAAGTTAGATGTCGTCAACGGATGTCAGGGATAGATTGGAAACGCTTCGAAAGAATTGTTTCAATGATTTCCTCCGATGCCAAAACTCCTGATTTTTGTGTCAGTCCAAGATGACCAAAATTAACTGCCGCTTCCCCGTGCCGTGGTATCAAACCGAATTTAGCCTGTTCAATCAAGCAGACGTCAAGATTGGAATCGCCCGCTGTAAAGACCGTCTTCTTTCCTTCTTTCTCCGCAACATAGTTTACTGCATCCCATTTATTGATAAATGATGGAATGAAGTAAACCTTTCTGCCTTGAACAGAAAAGATCCAACCATACTCAGCTGCCCACTGTGATAAATTCTTGATGCGTTCAGGAGAGAGCGGCGGTTTGATAATCATGTATACAAAAAAACGATCTACCACGTGAATCATTTCCGTCTGTGAAGCACCCGGAGTCTCTTCTATCTTCCGCTTTACATCTTCTACAGAAGCCATACTTCCATCTATTTTAGCACGGACATAGTCCTGCCATTGCAAATCTATATTTCCATCCTTTAGCACTACTGCGCCATTACTTGTAATCGCATATGTAGGACGGATTTCTTCACGAAATAGCGAGATTCGATTATACTGCTCAGCAGTTCTTGTCGTTACAGGAACAAACATCATTTCCTCAGACAGTTCGCGTAGGAGTGTAATCGCCTTTTCCGTCATAAACGAAACTTCTTTTCCATTATATACTTCGACACATCGAACAGGTACACTCACAGGATGCCTGTCGAGGCGCCGGTTCGAATAAATAAGCGTCCCGTCTAAATCACTTGCAAACATCATAATTTTTTCTCCAAGGGTTTGATAAGTCCACAACAAGTATAAGTCATCTGTTCATAAACCTCCACGGGAACATCCCTTTCTTTTGCTAATTGGAAAATGTGTTTGAGTCGAGAGTCGTTCAAATCCTTCACTAATATCTTCCACGGCAAGCGCCGTAAAAGGACACGTGTCGTCTCTCCAACGCCAGGTTTGATAAGGTTCATATCATCAATTCCAAAGTGCTTTTGAATCGATGTGACCGTTTCTAGCCCTAGCCATGTCGGGGTCATGTCTGTGTTCTGCAAAGCTGCTTTCGTCGCTTCGATTAACTTCCCTACTGTTGCAAATTCCGCTGTGATCTCATCAATATAATAATTCGATACATCTTTATCACGAAGTTCCGAATAGACTTTCGCTCCATGAAAATCCATCTCACCAATCCAGTGACTGTTCAGTACCGTTCTACTGATTAGACCAGACACGGTAGAATTCAAACAAGCACTCGGGATAAGATAATCTTCCCGCGTCCCGTATAGTGAGGAACAATGACCCGGGTCTGCCAAGACGACAAGTTCATCATCAAGCGTGACGCCGTGTTTTTCTTTGAACGCTTCCACAGACCGTGTCAACTCTTTAGAAATAGCGCCTTTACCGGTCCACCCGTCGACAAAAACAATTTGCTTATCCGTATGCCGATTCGTAATAGAGAGCAACGCATTTTCATCGATGCCGCGCCCACGAATGATTGACACGCAATAATGAGGTAAATCCACTTCGTATTTCATCTGTATATAACGCTTCATCAGAATGCCGATTGGCGTCCCGGCCCTCGCAAGGGAAACGAGAACAAGTTCCTTACCCTTTTTCTCAACAAGTAGTTCCGAAATTGTACCTACCTCTGAAGCCACTTGCCGTTTTGAAGCTTGAAGTGACTCGTAAAACAGATCTAAATAAGCTGCTGTCGGTTCATACTCAACCGGTAACATTTCTGAATAATGAACTCCACCTTGAATAGCTTTTTCTCGTTCATCCAGACTTCTTTCTAAATTTACATCTGAAAGGTCTTTTAATAGAAAAACGACATCTTCAGATGAATAACTCCCTGTCAGTATCTGCATCTTCTACTCACACCTTTCAAGTGAAGTCTACGACATGGATTGCAGGTATTCCTTCGAACTGGCGCAACATCGGTTCAAGTCTTTTGTCATCCATCGGACGTTCAAAAAACAAGAACACTTCATCGTATTCCATGTCGGATACATTATACGCATAGTTCATAACTGCTGGATCTTCGGGACTTTCGAAAGCCATCCGGTTTTTTATCGGATAGCCTTCCCTGTCTATCGGGTAAATCGGGCTCCTCGTCGTTGAATGATAAGTTACACCCTCACCCATGTAAACAGCGGTTTTCATAGGAATATGCATGAATTCACCTGTACCAAGACATAGCGTCCTCTTACCTGTTCTGTGTTTTCTCAAATACTCTCCTGCACTTTGACAATAGTCCTCAATTTCCTGTTTGTTGCTCGATGAAATACCGAACCTTCCAGTCAGAGCTGAATAATAGGGTCCGATTTTAAATCCAGAGGAATCCATTGATGAATGTATAATGTGAGGAAGAGGTACGGACAATGTCTGAAGACTGATTCGCTCAAAATTGGGTGTTCCACTAAGCGATTCACCAACAACATCGGTACTCTCATTTAAATCGGGTGTTCCTTCGACTTGAATTGTTCCCGTCATTAACGCATACGTCGTGATGCGAATGCCATGCAACTTCTCAAAATCCTTCAAACGCTGCTGATCTTCTTCACTCCGCCAGTCCAGAAGGGATAATATCGTATATTCCTTACGTGGAAAACGCTTTTGAATGGATGCAATGATATTCAAAGCTGTATTACCTGTTGTAATCTCATCGTCTACGAGACAAATTGGTTGATCATTTTTCAAAGACTGCTCTGGGGCATAGCAACGCTGGTCTGTAGCGTGTGAATGTTCTTCTTCAAAGTAGAGGGTCACGTCTTGATCGACAAGCATTTCCCTTGTCGAGTGAATGTAGACCGCGTCTGAAAAACAGTCAAAAACGCCATGACCGAGGGCCGTCGCTGTTTCCGCAAAACCGATAAAAATAACTGGCTCATCTAGTTTGCAGCGCAATTTTCGAACAACCTCATAGGCAGTTTGTAAATTTTCAGGAGAGCCATCCTTCATCGCTTCGATTAACTGTTCTTTTCCAGGCATTTGCTTCGCTGTCTTACCTTCATAATAAATGGATGCCAGCAATGCCGATGCAATCAATGGCACTTGAGGAGGGATAGGGATGTGCTTTCCAAGTACTTTACTGACAAACAAAAAAGATCGCTTTTTATTAATTCGCGCGGCCATCTCATATAACGTTTCCGCCGAGAGTCCGAATGGATTTTGTTCAATTTGTACATGTACCTTCATGGAATCGCAGACTTCATGCGTGTATTTATTCGGATAATAAATCGATGAATGTGATGTTTTCATTATACACCCCGTATATATCAGACTTAATCAATATTTTTTGTGCCCAGTATAAATGGGGCTTAATCTCATTCATTTTGTTCATAAATTCACTTTTAAAAACACCTTTTTCGCCAGTCGCCTGCTGAAAGATACTAAGCGCATCTGTATACTCTTCCTTTGTCACGACATACAATGCTTGGACAGGCAAGAGATGCGTAGGATGTATGATGGTTTTTCCAACTAAACCATTTGCTTTATCCAATAGGGTTTCTTGAATTAATCCGTCAAAGTCCTTTCGAATCAGTTCTTTTCTGAGCAAAAGCCCTTCCGAACCAAAGTTGGCTTGAAACGGTGTCGCACGTAACTGCGGTTTCAAGATGCGGCCATT
Source organism: Sporosarcina sp. Y1004 (assembly GCF_057669665.1). Taxonomy (NCBI): domain Bacteria; kingdom Bacillati; phylum Bacillota; class Bacilli; order Caryophanales; family Caryophanaceae; genus Sporosarcina; species Sporosarcina sp. Y1004. The sequence goes on from NZ_JBYHFQ010000001.1 coordinate 11,050, forward strand.
TGAAGAAAAGTGTTCCCAGACAGGGCCTGATACGACGAATCCATCATGTTGTCTGGAAAACAAGTTAACAATATCTGTAATCAGTTCATTGACAATGGAAATCTCATAGACAGTCGTCTCACTATCCCTCCTCAATCCGTAAAGCCCACATAAATCGGTTGCCCCGATACGGATATTCAGAATGAAATCAGCATATCGATCGACTATCTCTTTTAACTTTAACAACTCGTCCAGTCGACGCTCCTTGTAAAGGACACTCGGTGACTCAAGAATTGGCATACCATATAGAACCGTATTTGCTTGCTCATTCAGCAAACGAAGCGCAGATAAGAAATCTTCCGCATTTTCTGAAGAAAACTTAGGAAATACAAAGCCAACAAGATCTTCAAGTGAATCACCGAGCCGTCCCGCTATGTCTACCATCTGTTTTGCACTTCTCACCCGGACAAAAATAAGCGGAGTTGTTTCTTCCGTTAGTCGACCGTCCTGAATTGCAGCACTAATCGTTTGCATATGAAGGATCAGCTTATTCTCAGCCTCTTCGACTTCATGATCCCCTATCGCATCTTCAAGACAGATGGCTATTGTGACAAGTTCTTTAAATTTGTTCGTAATAATGAGGTCAGCAATATCCAACCTTGTTGCAGGCATATACAACATTGCACCGAGACTGTATGACAGCCGTTGCTTATCGGTATGCTTCGTAACCGTCGCCGGCTGACGATAGAATAAATCGTCCACGCTTACAGCGGCTAAGTCATTAAAATACTTCAATTAGAGCACCAACCTTATTTATTTAGGGTAAAGAAAAAAGAAGGTACAAGCCTTCTTCCTCTTTTTATATTAAGTCATCCTACGCTGGTTCATAGTCGTGACCATGAAATTATACGTCTAGACCATAGTTCCGACAAAGCGCTCCCAGACCTCCGGAGAATCCACTGGCGACCGCATTGAACTTCCATTCATTCTGATGCCTATAAAGCTCACAAAAAACAACTGCTGTCTCTATCGAGAAATCTTCTCCCAAATCAAAACGAAGCAATTCTTCTCCCGTAGCTTCATCCGCTAGACGAACAAAAGCATTCGTCACCTGCCCAAAGTTCTGGTTTCGCGCGTCTGCATCATGAACTGTAACCGTAATACCTATGCGGTCAACATAAGCAGGGATTTTTGAAAAATCAACAATTACCTGCTCGTCATCGCCATCCCCTTCGCCCGTCCGGTTGTCGCCTGTATGAATAATGGCGCCACTTGGATGCTTAAGGTTATTGTAGAAGATGAAATCATGATCATTCTGGCAACGATTGTTTACATCCACAAGAAACGCAGAAGTATCCAAATCAAACTCCTTGCCGCCAGTATATTTATTTGTGTCCCAACCAAGCCCTATTACCCCTCTTACAAGACCCGGGTTCGACTTTGTTAAATCAATTTTTTGTCCCTTTGATAAACTAATCGCCATTTGAATCACTCCTGTCCATCATAATTGAACGAAGAAGCCCTATAACAAACGTCATCCATTATGATTAAGCCTGAAGTCCATAATCCTTAACAAGTGAAGCTAGACCACCCTGATAGCCACTGCCAATTGCACTGAACTTCCATTCACTACCATGTCTATACAATTCACCAACAACAACAGCTGTTTCAATAGAGAAATCCTCTCCAAGATCATAGCGGATCAACTCTTCACGGTTTGCATCGTTGACGATTCGTACATAGCTATTTGAAACCTGTCCGAAGTTCTGATTGCGCGTCTCTGAATCATGAATCGTAATCGTGAATGCAATTTTTTCAACTGTAGCTGGTACATTTGCAAGATTGATATTGACTTGTTCATCGTCTCCATCACCTTCACCAGTTAAGTTATCGCCCGCATGAACGACGGAACCGTTTCCACCTTCAAGATTATTGAAAAAGATGAAATCCTTTTCGTCTCCACATTTGCCCGTTGCGTTTAATAAGAATATAGACGAATCGAGGTCAAAATCTTTCCCGCCGTCATATTTATTCGTGTCCCAGCCTAAGCCGATTGTTATGTTTGTTAGTCCTGGATTACTTTTCGTTAAATCAATTTTTTGCCCTTTGCTTAATGAAATAGCCATTTAAGTCATCCTCTTTTCTTTTTTTTATATTTTATGAATATCTTTTAACCATATCTGCCAGTCCTGCGTCTGAAGATCCTGAACCAACCGCGCCAAACTTCCATTCACTGCCACTGCGGTAAATTTCCCCTACAGTCAAGCTTGTAGATCCTGCATAATTTTCGGACAAGTTGAATTTTAATAATTCCTCGTTATTCGAAGAATTTAGGACGCGGATAAATGCGTTTTCCACTTGACCAAAGTCTTGCTTACGTTTTACACAATCGTAAATGTTGACGACAAACACAAGCTTATTAACATTCGCGGGAACTTTTTTCAAGTCAACAACCACTTGCTCATCGTCTCCATCGCCCTGTCCTGTAGTATTATCGCCTGTATGTACTACGCTACCACAGTTACTTTTCATATTACCAAAGTACACCAAGTTTTCTTTACCTAGAAACTTGTCATCTTGAAGCATTATGACAGAAGCGTCAATATCCATATTAGAACCGCCGCTATTACCGCCGCCGAAAAGTCCGCCAAGTAATCCCCCGGATTTTTTCTGAATCGGATCCCAACCAAGTCCAACAACAATCTTCTCAAGGCCAGGATGACCTTTTGTCAAATCAATTTTTTGTCCTTTTTGTAAGATAATCGCCAAATTAATCACTCCTTCGTTTAATGGAAATCCCCATTATTATGCTGTAACAACTTCATTATTCATTTTACTACATCTGACACTGGACTACCAAAACAACGGCTATTTATAAGGATTTTCTTCGTCTGTGAACCGTGGAAGGAGAATAGTTAACATCGAGCGAACTCAATCCTCTCCTACTAGTAGGACGGCCGGTCTAATAATTAGTTTTAAAAAAAGGGAATCCCAATCACTTGGATTCCCTTAGATTTCCACTCCGCTGCTCATTTCAAACACATCAAAGACATTTTTGGTAAAGACGAGTGAAATGACTTTTCCTTCTTTTTCATAGAAGTGGATATTCCCTTTTCGCTCATCTTCAAGCTCGGTCCAACCCCACTTTTTAATTTCCTCCAAGTAATGACTTGGAGGTTCGCCCTGTTCCCCGCCAATAGCGTTCAACTTGTACTTGGCCGATTTCGCAATTTCTGTTGTGCACGCTTCAGGTTTCAGCTCACTTGCATTTTTAGGAACCGGAAAACCCTGGTTAATGACCGCCATGCGATAGCCTTCTTCTGTGCTATACACATTCGAACAGCCCGCTATCACACCAACAATGAAAAGAAGCATGATTATCCGCTTCACAGCGTCATCTCCTCTACAAAAAATCCACCATATATTATATCCATTTTACTAAAGGGGCAGAGACTTGTCACGGGATGTATTTATGACAAGTACGTCTATTCTGTTAATTCCCCACGACTGATGTCACGGGTGTATTTGGTTAAATCATAAAAAAGTCATCGAAAACCTAATCATATCTCGGCACTGAATACCATTTTCGAAAATTTCATCCTCGTAGTTGTCCGTGAAAAAGTCTTTGATAATAGCCTCAATACGAAATCCGCATTTCTGGTAAAATGCCAATTGATCGATGCTGGAATTACCCGTTCCCACTTTAAGCGTTTCACAGCCTAGCATCTTTGCAGTCAGGATTGCATCACGGATTAGCTTCTGCCCAACCCCTTGACCCCGCTTTTGTTCATCTACTGCGATATTGATAATTTCCATCGTTGTATCACTCAACTTGACTAGCACATAGACACCGATGATTTTATTCTCTACTTCAGCAACACGGCACTCACCATTGGCAATATATCTCTCTATCAGTTCCCACGATGGATCGGCAAAGAGAAGAAGATCCATGGGTGGCGCCTCATGCTTGCTCAATTTTCTGAATTTCATCCTTGGACCACCATCAAATTTATCGACTTTACGTTTTTCCATCAGCCAACTATCCCGAAATTCCCCTTCATGCAGCTCATTTGCTGGCAGTAATTTCACCTTTTCAAAACCACATTTCTCATAACAATGTATTGCCCGTACGTTCCATATTTGCGGGTCCATTACAATCCGGTCCGCGCCTTTTTCTTCAAGTAAGTACTTCACCATCGCTTGGACGAGCTCCGTTCCGATGCCTTTGTTCCAATAAGCTGACTCTCCTATGAACTGATCCATGCCATAGATCAGCTCCGTCGAATCGTCAAAGCCATAGACTTCTCTCTCATCTCCGTCAACTATGTAAAACTGGACATAACCGATTGGAATTCCGCTAAGTTCAATCAGGCATCTAGTCACATTCTCTTCAGATTCAAAAAATTGCTGTTCCACTTTTTCAAGATTAAATGGATTGTCGCGTCCTTCATAGTACTGTAGGATTTCTGGATCTGAAAGCCATTTCGAGAGAAGTACCTTATCAACTCTTTCCAATTCTCGAACTTGCAAATTCCCCTCATTAATAATGAATGGCCTGTTTTTTTTCCTGCCTATCACATCTTCGACAAAGCATAATTTCCCTTCAGTATACAAACTTTCATTATCCGGATACTTTGCGGCCAATTCTTTCTTCAACGTTTCATATTGTTTCGCAACGTAGGGATGTTCATTTAAATAATCCCTGAAGAATGTATGTTTCTGCCACCAATCACCGCCATATTCTACAATATGAAGGACATGCGTTTTTGTCAGATCCTCTAGGTTTGTAAACTTAGCGTAAACAACTTTTCCCTCTAATTCCACACGACCAAGATGGTAATAACCGGCTTCTTTCAATCTCCTTTTATCAAATTTCGCTACATCATCCATTGATCGAACACCGACAAGTATATCTAGAATCGGTTTCGCGGCAATTCCTTTTATGGCAGTACTTCCCATATGTTCGATATCCACCACTTGCATTCCAATGGCCTCGCTTAATAATTCTTTTTCCTCAATGAACTTTTCTTCCCAGTCAGTAGCATGCGCTACTAATCTGACTTCACCTTTGTTCAGTCCTAACATTTTCAACACTCCTCATTTGACAAAAATGGTTCATACATCGTAATCGCATGGTTTTCTGTAATGAATTCGTCATCGATGAGTTCTCCGTTCAGGTTGTACGCCTTCCTGTATATCGTATTATGGCGCACATAGCCACCCCATGATTCACGCGTGAAACTGTGGTCTTTTTCGTACACTTTGTAGGTACGATTCGCCACCGTGGACGCACGCCATTCACCGACGAGGGAAGTGTCCGTCAGATAGATGATCAGTTGATATGATTCACTCGTTTCGTTCTTGAGTTGTAAATCAAGATAGTTATAGGCACATGTAGCACCACTGCCGAACGGCTGATTTCGTTTCGAATCGGGGAAGACGTCGTAACTGTGGCGGTAGCGTTCAGTAAGCGTAAGCGGTGTGTGAAGCGTCATCCAATATATCAAATTTGACAACTGACATAGACCCCCACCAACACCAGTCGTCACTTGCCCGTAATGCAATATCATTCCTTCGACGTACCCTTTGCGCTTCGTCGTATTTCCTATCAAGCGCCAATAGGAAAATGTTTGTCCTGGCTGGAGTATAATTCCGTTCAATCGTTTTGCTGCTATCTTCAAATTCTTAATTTTATTGGTTTGTAATTCCATCTCGACATCTTTCAGTTGACGAAGTAGCGGCGTTCGGTGTTGGAAAACAACATGGTTCAATTTCTCCACTGACCGCTTCATTGCATACTTTTTCCCGTCCATGTACCACTCTGAATACCGTTTCAATCGATACACTTTCTTCCCTAAAAATATACGTATCTTACTGCGCTTTTTCGGCTTCAATGAATTCATCCACTTCATCCCCTCTTCTTACTTATTCTCTATTTAAATAGCTATGTCCTTTGGATTTTCTCAAAAACCGAATGCATTTCATCCTTATTTTACTGCAAGTCACCTTCAATTTGTTGCCAGTCACCGAAATCCCGCAGACAATAAGGCCCTTTCATCATACACTTTGATTACAAAGAATTTTCAGACGGAGGGATTGCAATGACAATTATCAAGGTTAGCAATTTGAAAAAAGCTTACGGAGCAAATGCTGTTTTAAAAGGTTTGGATTTTCAAGCACAAGAAGGTGAAATCATCGGGGTTATCGGAAAGAACGGGGCCGGTAAATCTACATTCCTTGAAATCATTATGACGATTAAACAATATGACGCCGGAACAGTGTACGTTTTCAATGAAGATATAAAGGCACTCTCAACCAACAAGCTGGAACGAGTTCGAAAACAAATATCCGTTGTACTGCAGCCGACACAGTTCTATCAGACACTGAAGGTACAAGAGCTGCTGCGGTTATTTAAAGCGTATTACAAATCGCCCATCGACGTCGAAACAATCATTGCCGATTTCAAGTTACAACTACATCGTAAAAAGTATTTCGATAAACTTTCCGGAGGTTGGAAACAGATTGTGAGCTTGGCCATCGCTTTTTTATCGCAACCCAAGCTCCTAATTTTGGATGAACCAACGACAGGGCTTGATCCACATATGCGCAATATTTTATGGACGTACATTACCGATTATAACAATCGTACGGGCGGGACGGTCATTTTAACGACACATAATATGGATGAAATTGAATTGTATTGCGATAAGGTGATGCTTATTGATAATGGAGTCAATGAAATTTTCGATACAACAGAAGGTATTTTAGCAACAGGCTATACATCCGTCAATGCATTTTATCTTGATAAAGTATCCATATAAGGGGGGAGAAAATATGTTAGCGACACAGTTAAAGTACGACTTACTCATGTTTTCAAGAGAATTGTTTTATTTGGTTTTCACGATTATCGTGCCGCCAGTAACGTACATTTTCCTGGGGCAATTGTATGGAGATCAGACATACGCAGGTAACTTGAGTTATGCACAAACGTATACACCATCGTTTATTTTACTAATAACATTCACCACCGTATTTTTTGCTTTCGGGTTCGACCAAGTGACGCATCGTGCAACGGGTGTCGAAAAGCGAATCAGACTCTCACCTGTTTCTAAAAATACACTTTTGCTATCAAGTATCGTTCGCTCCATCATAATTACAAGTTTCGGTTACCTATTCATTTATGCAATCGGTTTGCTTGTGTATGATTTGCAGTTCCATGTATTGAATTTCATCACAGCCTATGGATTTTTCATCGTACTCAATGCCGCTCTTCTCCTAATTGCATCTGCCATTTACGCTTTTTTCAACGAGGTGAAAAGTGCTTTGGTATTCTCCATTGTCATTTTCCAAGTTGTCATCTTCACTGGAGGATTTACGCTTCCAATCAGTATGATGCCGAAATTCATCCAAGTCATTGCCGATTTCAATCCGCTCTATCATATGAATACGTTGTTCATTGCCATTTGGAATGACCGACTTATTTTTGACAGCGGCACGCTCATTTCCTTCGCCTATATTTGTTGTCTTGCCATTACCGCTTTGTTCGTTGTCCGTTTTTCAACAAAAAGACACATTTGACAGACTTGCGTAAACAGATAAACTATTGTCGAGAGGGGTGTCTCGCAATGAAAGTATCATTGAACATTGATCGCGATTACGAAGAAACCAAAGTGACGATTGAATGCCCGGAACTGGACGATTCCGTGCAAGAAATTCTTGATTTTATCAAAGGTCAGGATACGGATTTTCTCGTTGGTAGAGACGGCGATATGCAGCACATTTTGAAGCCGAGTGATATCCATTATTTCCATACTGAAAAAGACAGCGTTGTCGCCGTGACTACTGCCGGTTCCTTTAAATTAAAAGAAAAGTTATATGAACTAGAAGCTATACTTCCTTCGACTAAATTCGTACGGCTATCCAAATCAGTTATTGCCAATCTCCATGAAATGAGCCGTTTTGAAGCTTCATTTAATGGAACATTATGTCTGTATTTCAAGTCGGGGGCAAAGGAATATGTTTCTAGGACATACGTCAATTCCATTAAAGATTCCTTGAAAATGAACAGGAGGAAAAGCGAATGAAAACCTTCTTATACAGAAGCATCATCGGTGTTTTCTTCGGTGCATTCATCGCTGTGATTCTGACCAATTCAGTTGTGTTATTCAGTGATATAGATATGCTGGACGGACAATTATTCTTGAAAAACTCGCTCGGCTCCATTTTCTGCGGCTGGTTTTTCACAGTTACGCCACTCTTTTTTGAAAATGTCGATTTACGATTGTCCCAACAAACCGCGCTGCATTTTGTGACAGTGGTAATTCTGTATTTCGTTCTTGCATTTGGAATCGGTTGGGTTCCATTTACATTAAAAAGCTTTTTACTCGCATTGGGATTATTCATTGTATCCTACTCAGTATTTTGGACTTCTTTCTATCTGTATTTCAGAAGCCAGGCGAAGAAGTTGAATGCGGAACTCAATGAGCTTTGATTCCACGTAAAAAGCCGTATCCGGTAATGACCAGTACGGCATTTTACATCATATTTCCTACCAATCTGATTGCCATATACACAGCGATTCCCCAGACGACTAAAGCAGAGATTTTATTCAACAACGCCATCAACTTGCCTGTCGAATCCAACTTCCCGAAATAGCGCCCGGCCGTTGCAAGCCCGAAAAACCAAAGCCACGAAACGATGATAGTCGTCAGCGTGAATGCCATTCGTACATTCCCCGCGTAATTCAGTGAACTTGACCCGATAACTCCAATCGTGTCGAGGATTGCATGAGGATTCATTAAAGATACCGACGCTGCAAAGATGATTTGTTTCTTAGTTGAAAACCGCTCTCCATCTACCTTCATCGACATCGCGTCACTTCTCCATAAAACAAAACCTATATAGAGTAAAAAAAGAATTCCAATACTAAAAACAACATTTTCCAACCAGGCAAACGTCAATACTAGAAGTGAAACGCCTGATACCGCCGCCACAATCAAGAGCGTGTCACAAATCCCCGCTGTGACGACAACCGGCATAGCCCTCATAAATGTAGGTTGCAACGCTCCCTGATTGAATACGAACACATTTTGGACGCCTAACGGTACAATCAAGCCGAATGCCAGAATGATTCCGTGTAAAATCGCCTCAGACACATTCCCACCCCATTCAATCTCTACCATTTATCTATTCTCGATTGACAGGCTTTATCCTCTTTTTTCGAATGCGAAAAGCCGTACCAAATTAACTTCGGCACGGCTTCTCTATTCTCAACTTATTTCGTTTTCTGTATAATGACGACTTTCAAATAGTTGAATTCTGGGTAATCACGGTTGGTCCGGAAATCTTTTGGCAATGTCGATTCCTCAAGAATTTTGTACCTAGACCCTGCTTCATTGAATGCCTGTTCGATGAACGTTTTGAATTTCTTCATACCGAAACTCGCGTTGTTCGTCGACGCAACAATGATACCATTTTTCTCGGTAACCGCAATTGCTTCCATTAGCAATGCTGGATAGTCTTGCGCAGTACTGAACGTATATTTTTTAGTACGGGCAAAGCTTGGCGGATCTAGAATAACTAGATCGAACTTCAAATCATTTCGTTTTGCATAACGGAAATAATCGAAGACGTCCATTATTTTAATATCCTGTTGTTCATAATCGATCCCGTTTACACTGAACTGCTCAATCGTTTTTGCATTGCTGCGCTTCGCCAGGTCGACGTTTGTCGTCTTCATCGCGCCACCAAGGACTGCCGCAACAGAGAATGCACCTGTATACGAGAACGTATTTAAGACATTTCTACCCTCAGAATACTTGTCACGAATCGCTTTACGCATATCACGCTGATCAAGGAAAATCCCAGTCATTGCACCGTCATTCAAGTTGACCGCGAAATTCATGCCATTTTCTTTGACGATAATCGGGAAATCGCCTTGCTCTCCTTTAACGAAATCATCCTGTTCAATGTATCCGCCTTTGGTATCATAGCGCTTCTTCTCATAAATCCCTTTGTAATCAATGATTTTATCGAACACGCTGTAAACATGATGCTTAAGTGAATAAATTCCTTCACTATACCAGCTCACCATAAAGTAGCCGTCGAAATAATCGATTGTCAGACCGCCGATACCGTCGCCTTCTCCATTGAATACGCGGAAAGCTGTCGTATAGGCATCCGCGAATAACGCTTCACGTCTCGCAAGTGCTGCTGCGATTCTCGATTCGAAAAAATCGAAATCAATTTCTTCTTCCTCTTTCCTCGTCAGTACCCAACCAAGGCCTTTGTTTTGCAAACCGTAATACCCTTTTGCAACAAATCGACGATCTTTATCCACTAATCGAACGATAGTGCCTTCCGTTGTTAGAACGTTGGCATTAATAATCGCATCTTTTAGAATTAGTGGATAGCCTTTTTTGAAATCTGCAATATTTCTTGCATTTACTTGTAAATCGACTGTTTTTGTCATATTGTCATCCTTACTTCACTGTTTTCCTTATTATCGCACGTTTTAGCAGGAATTGCGACAAACGCAATACATCGTAAGTATTGTCGAAACCCTTTTTGCTTACTAGTCCTTCAATAACGTTCTGGAATAAAGCAACCCAACAACGCCAATGACAATAAACAAAATCGCGCGGACTAGAATGGAAATACTCGACAAATCTACGATGAAAAGCTTGAGTACACAAACAACCAGGAGTACAGCACCGAAGACTTTAACATATTTCCAATTCAATTTCCCCCCTAGACTTATCGACAGGAATGCAAATGCGAATAGCAGGAACGTATGCGCGAATAAAACATAGTCCAAATCCCACTCATAAGCTTTCGTGAATGCAAAATACCATTTATTTATGAAGATCAAATAAATAACTTGCATAAAAACAGCTAGCTGCGGTGTCTCAAATTTCAGCTCTTTTAGAGTTAAATAGAAACGCTCCCTTATCATTGCCCGAATCATAACCGTTAAGGTCACTCCATAAGCTAGCTGCACGAAGAAGTTAAACAGAAACTCTCCTTGGTTATAAAAAGAACCTAAACCTTGAAGCAGCATTCCTAAACTTGCTACTAGAAATAGAATGACTGTTGCATGGGTCAAGTACAGGCCCTTACTCCATTTATAGACGTTATACATAGCGATTAGCACCACAAGCAACACAAATCTTTGAATATGAACGCCTGTTTCAAACGATACATAAGCATTCGCCAACCCTAACTTTGTCAGTCCATAAATATATAGAAGAACAAACACTTGAGCGATGATCAAACTTTTATCAATCAATATCGTTTTCCCTTTTAAAATAGATGGTTCAAATCGGTATAGCGAATAAAAGATCCAACCGATTGTCCCGATAAAAGTAAGCCAAACTGCATGTTCCAAAGACCAAAATCCATTTATTTGTATCGATGTTAGAACTACGGGTATCGTGAATAAGTAAACTACTGAACCTGTAACAATTGTCCGAAGCGTGTCATAACGTAAACCGACCCCTATTCCAATCGCCCCATTTAATAGGAGCAACATTAACACAACACGTTCATCTTCCATATTGAAGGATAGGATGAAAACAGTGACCGCGAGTACCGCGACTGCGGATAGAATTCCTCGCAACACATGGTCCTTCTTCCAAAACGAGTACACTGCAAGCGCAATATATAATGTTGCCAGTATGCCATACACAACGACTTCCTGCATTTGGTCAAGCAGCTTTATCCAGCCCATCGTAAAGACAAAATTGGAGTAAAGGAGTGCTTCTGAGAAAACATCTCTAGAAATACGTTCTTTAAAATAAAAGAATAGAATCCCACCATGCTGAATGAGCACCGTCACGACTAGTACCGACGCATCCCCATTTATACCTTCAAGAAGCGTGAAAGCCAGTAGCGTTACATGAAATAAGAAGAATGTTACATAAAAGCTATACTTTTGTTTTTGACTAAGGGATACATAAAACAGTGATAAAAATAATAATAGGATGTATGAACAGAATTGAACGGCAGTAGCACCCTCCCCTTCCAACAAAAACGGAAGTAAAAAACCTGCTATTCCCGAAAAAATGGTTAGCGTTTCTGATTTCGTCTTTCTCGACAAAATCAGTCCTGCAATGATATATGCCACGCCTATTGTAAATGCGATCGTAAAGTTTAGATAACCATATAATAGATGTGCCGCAAATGTGGTCAAGATCCCAAGGCCGATAAAACCGCCAAGTAATGTTAGACCAAACCCTATTTTCCCACCATAGTAGTAGCGCATCCCAAGAAAGTAGAGCAAAATCGTTCCTGTGTAACCCATGCCGACTCGCACTGGATTGGTGATAAATCCATTATCCATTCCAACTTTCAGTCCCCATAAGACACCAAGCAGTAAAATAAACATAAATACGCGCGGAAGCCAGTTGCTTAATGCTTTCTCAAGATTGAACTCTTTCCTAACTTTCTGCTGAATCGGAACTTCATCCTGAATTGGTTGCTCAGGCAGGCGTTCCATTATGGATGCCAAATGAACTTTTTTCACTTTCTCCGTAGCGTAACTTGTTGCGGGTTTCATGTCCGCCAGTTGCTTTTTTAACGAGTCTACTTCCCCTTCTAAATCAGAGACTCTTTTCAGAATCCTCTTCAATTCTTCATCCAACTCAATCACTCCTTTCTCAGATAGTAGTTTCATAGAAAAAATTGAATTAGAAAAAGAGAGCCACTCCCGTTAGAAAGAAGTGCTCCCATATTAAATACATGCTTATTTAGGCAAGCAATCGGAACGCCAAACTTTTCCACATTCCCATACGGATAGGTGCGCGCTCCTGCTGACCTCTCGTCTGATTCAAATAGGTTTGTAAATCGCCCTCAAACACACGTTCCAAACAAGGAAGCTGCGAGAAATGATGCGGTTGTACTAAACTTGGTGCGATATTGAACATTTGTAAATTGCCTTCATTTACAACCATCGCCACGAATTGCGAACAGAAAAATGCATGCTCACGCTGAATTCCTTTATTTACGGCAACACCAAATAATCCGATAAAATTATATTTATAAAGTTCTTTTTCCTGTTCAATCAAACGGATCTTATCGAGCATTCGTGTATAGTCCTCCGCTGTGACTTCACAACGATAAACTGCACACGTTGCTTGGCGGAATATCCCTTCTGTTGCGCATTCTTTTACAAACCCTCCGACGAAAGGATTATGTGGCTGTTTGCGCCCAAAACTGTACATTTCAATCAGCTCATTATCGAACGCAATCGATGTATGATTTAACTCTTTCCCTGTATACATCCCAATCGCTTTTGACAGCAGGGTTCCTGTGTCAGTCAGCACGATATAGATGAACTTCTTCACTGTACCCAACCCCTTGCCGTTCTCTCATATCCATTATGTGCATTTCGGTCAGCAAATAAAACCGGCCGCGGATGGAAACTGTCTACGACCCGGGACCTACAGGGGTAACGGTAATTCAAGACAGTTAAGGATTTTTTTATACCTATTATCTATTATACGTTGAAACGAGCGATGGAGTTTCATCTATTTTAATCATTCGGTTTCCGAAGCAATTAACAATTAACATTAATTACTGCTCAATACTCGTTTGTCAGCAAATTTCCTTGCAATCATCGCGATGGTGATTGAGCCTGTAAAACCTAACATGAACAGTACTCCTGCGCCATTTGCAAGTTTCCCATCTTCAATGATAACGAAGAATCCATGATAGATTGAAGTGACAACCGTATAAAGATTCACCAAGGTAATTAGTAGAAATACTGCAATGTAAAATCCGGGATACTTTTCTTTTTTACTAAAATAGGCATTTTTCCAAATGGATCGTATTGCAAAATAGATACTGGGAATATAAAGCAATACCAACGACTCCATCAGCGGCTCCGCCCATATGTAGGTCATTTTCACAAATCCATTAATGAAAACCAACAGCGTTATGATGATTAGTGTTTCAAACGCTATTTTATTCCGGTTGTTCACCTGATATTCATCATATCTGTCATTTTTCACACTCATTCCTCCCAAAAGAGATCGTCCAATTTTTTGCCCAACACTTTACAGATGGCTAAGCAGAGCTTTAGAGATGGGTTATACTCGCCGCTCTCAATGGCATTCATCGTCTGTCGAGTAATACCAATTGCTTCTGCTACATCCTTTTGTGACATATCCATTGCTGCTCGTGCAGCCTTAATTCGCAAATTTTTTGACATGGCCACGCTCCTATTACTTTAATTATAAATATACATATATAGGGTGTCAATTATAAATGACATTAGGTAAGTTATATATTACACATTTACTACATAAAAAAGCAGCGAGAACAAATTGCTCCCGCTGTACTTACTGTATTGATTTTTATTTATCCTCAGCAAACGTTGCCATTGCATCCCTCATAAACACCGCAAGCCCTTCGCCAAACTGGTCGATATTCTTTGTGAACCTTTCATCCGCAACATACATTTCACCAAGACCTTGGAATGCTTCCAAAGAATAGCTTCCCATCTTATTCAAAAACTTAAACCATTCATCAATACCAGCCTGCGCTTCATCAGAAGATGGATCCATATGACGTATTTTCGCCAAGCTGAAGTAAATACGGTTCATTTCCTCACCTAACTCCGGTCCAAACTGTGCAACTTTTTTATTCGATTCATCAACCGCCTCGTCGCCCCAGCGGTCCCTTGCTTCTTGTTCATATGGATTCTTACTGAAATCAAACCCTTTAAATTTCTCTTCGTTCGTCATTGCTACTTCCCCTCTCCCATGTTGAATTGTCTTCTCAATCGTATTGATCATACTGTCAAGCTGCTTTCGTTTCTCGAGGAGCATTGTACGCTGCATTTCAAAGGCTTCCTGACGACTAAACGCGGGACTCGTGAGCAGTTCCTTGATTTTCTTTAAAGAGAAGCCAAGTTCGCGAAAGAACAGAATTTGCTGCAACGTCGCCATAGTTTCGTCCGAGTAAAGCCGGTACCCTGCTTCTGTCGTACAATCCGGCGTTAACAAACCGATGTCATCATAATGATGAAGTGTGCGCACACTAACACCGGTCAACTGCGATACTTCTTTCACTTTCATCGCTTCAAGCCCCCCTACAAAACTAACTATAAAGTATGACGTAACGTCAGAGTCAACACATAAAAGAGAATTAAATTACCCTTTGAGCCACAAGAAAAATATCATCGTATAGGCCAGCTTTTCATCCGAAGAAATGTGTGACCCGAACTGAACATACTCATGATGGGCATCACTTTGAAAAACCGGTCTCATTGTATAAGGGAAAATACCAAAGCGGTATTTAGCCGTCATACGTCCCTCGTCATCTTCTACATCGATGTCTCCCGCAATTGCTTTTGCTTCAAGCTCTCGCCAAACCGAACCATCCGCATGATACAAAATTCCTTGATTTTTGAGTTTTGCTGTCCAATGGTTCTGTATGTAAGTGGCCATTACTGTACCATCTGGTTCGTTTAAGGTAAGTTCGTCACGCTTTAGATTACTCCGGATTGTAATTGTTGCTAGCAGTTGTCCGTTCATATCTACGATGTCATAATGCACCGGAATGATAAACCCCTTCTCAAATAGTTCGAAAAATGTAAGCCATCTTAACAATTGACCTTTGGATGGTTCAATCACAAACAGTGGATTGCCATTTGAATCGACGTTATACATTTTGAGAAAAAAAGAAGGAATTCGCTCAAGAATCAGCTCGTTTAATCCCTCCAAGTTCAACGTACTTTCTGGTATGTCCCTTGTTTCTTTGACTAATTTCTCATGCACACTTTTGAAATGGAACCCTGCTCCAATTGAAAATAATGCAGCCAAACCGGTTATGATTAATACATCTCCATTTTCCCTGAAACTTGTATAACCGATGAAATAATATAAAATGCAAAAAATAGCGGTCCCTATCCCAATGATCAAGCTAGAAATCCATGTCCTTCTATAAATCTCTTTCACTTTGTACGTCACCGCCCCTTCTATTCATAGTGCTGGGTCGGGTTACCAGTTGTCAACTGAAATTCAAAATATTACAAAAGAAAAAAGAGATTCCCAGCACACGCTGAAATCTCTTCTATATATAATTCTTTATCTGTCCACACTTTCACTCAATCGGCAGCCAAACTTCAATGTCATACCCGGTCGATCCTTTAGGATGAATATATCGTTCAAAGCTGAAACAATTTCGCAGTTGAATACCGTCTGTTTTCATTATGTTGTTAAACGCGGTTGGTATCGCGGAAACTCCACCCTCCACCTTGGCAACAATAAACTTGCCAGCTGGAACTACAGCTACTTCTGTATTCAGAAAACCTTCAGCAAGATGAGATTTGACGCCAGCAATATAGTGGATTTCTCCACCTTTCATCGACAGGCAAAGTCCGAATGATTCTTCTGCCAAGACACCTTGCTCCGCAATTTCCGCATTCAACACATCCCATTTACCCGGGATTTCAGACAACGGTCCTTTCAATTCATACCCTTTAACTTTGAATTCCTCAACCTCAACGATACGTGTTTCCATGTGAATCTCCTCCTTTTCTCACTTTGAAAAATGGTGACTGTCACCGCGGTCCGTCACAACATTAAGTGTTGTTTTATATATGTTCTTAATTCATCAATACAATCAATTTCTCTCTTCGGAAGAATATAGGCACTCACTGAACTATTGTAAAGAAAGAAATATTCATCGTCCTCTTTGAAACTTGTTATGCCGGACCAAGTTACTTTTGTTTCTTTATTTGAAGATATATCAACTAACCCTTCTTCCGTCAATTTCAGTTGATGATTGCCCAATAAGCCGTCATTCTTACCCTCTTTTATCATTTTTCTAGCATTACGGGCAATGAGACTGTAAAAATACTTCGGATAAAAAATAACCCATAGAATACTCGTTACTAAAAAAGTGATAAACAGCGGTAGAAACAGCATGTCACTCATCAAGGAGTAAACATAGGAAATAATGATAAAGAATAATGGTGTTAATAACCTTTGCAACGCCAACGCGCGCTTACCAGTTTTAGAGTTTTTGATGTGATACAAATTGAAGTTTATATAATCTTCCTCTGTTAAATTGTAGTATATTTCCATCGGAATCTCTTCTTTCATTATATTAGTATCCCAGCGACAATCCTTAAAACAAACGTGACTGTTCGAACTTTCGCGTTTGTTTTTGAATTGACTGGGTGACTGTCACCCAATCAACTTAGCCAACCACGCACTACCCAAATACACACCTCTGTCGATGTTACTTTTCCAACCGTCTTTCAAACATATAGAAGGAAAAAAATCTATAGACTACTGTAATTAGGGCTAAAATTGACACCCACTTCATCGAGCCAAAAGCAAAGCCGATTCCCACTAAGACTGCCATGACAAACAAAAAGTTACTCGAAAAACCGTTAAGCGGTTGATTGTCTAAGAAAAGTCCCCTGAACCCTTTCAAGTCTTTTGCATAACAATTTTCATGATAAGCGACTATAACAAAAATTAAAGTTGCGGTTACTAAATCTCCCCTAAACTTAATTTCTTCAGAACATTTTTCACAATAAACAGCTTTAGACACGGTTATCCCCCTTTTCAAGTATTCCTTTTAGCTGTTTCTTTTTCATAAAACTAAGCTTCGTTTCCGATATGACAATGGCACTAAGTATGAGGATTGCACCGATAATCATTTTCCCTGTCATTACTTCGCTCAGAATCGCTACTGAAAATGCCATCCCCCAAAATGATTCTGTAGATAGAATGATTGCAGCTTTTGTTTCTGTTATGAACTTTTGGGCAGCTGTTTGTAATAAAAATGCGATTGTTGTCGAGAAAACTGCCAGGTAAAGTAGTGGGAGCAGACCTTCTGTTTCCGTGGAAAAGGTTGTTTCACCTTTGAATGCTACAACGACGAATCCAATCACTGCCGCTGCTGTCATTTGAATAATGGTTAGCTGAATAGGGTCCTCGTCTTTTACAAATTTAGAGGTGTAAAAGATATGGAACGCAAATCCAACTGCACAGCATAATGTTAGTAAATCCCCAATGTTGATTTCAGAAGAAAATTTAAGTGATAGGATTGCTACCCCAATCATGGCCATAAATGCCCCGCCGAGTTCAAAGATATCAATTTTCTTCTTATAAATAATGAACCCTATAAATGGAACAATAACAACATTGACAGCGGTTAAGAATGCATTTTTTGAAGGTGTCGTATATTGCAGACCTACCGTTTGAAGAACAAATGCGATATAGAGAACGATTCCCAATGTCGACCCTTTTATTAATGTACTTTTCTTAATCATCTTCAGCCGTTTATGAAACACGATTGATAAAATAAGGGCACCAATGACAAACCGCCCCGCAAGTATTTGATTCGGCGTGTAATATTCCAAGGCTACGGCACTACCCACAAACCCGCTGCCCCATATAATTGCTGTAATGATAAGACCAATTTCTCCGATGTATTTCCTCATGTGAGCCACCGCCGTTTTTATCTTTAGTGTATCAAATCATTTTAGCTAAAGAAGCCTATTCTTAGATAAATCTCTCAATTATACTTTTAAGTTTTCCACCTGAGCATAAATGAACATTTTCGCCTGCCCATAACGACATGAATTCAGGCTTTCCTTGCGCCGCCGCCTCTTTACGATTCTCTTTTGTTAAATCATTCTGAAACGGGTACGGAGCAATAACTTCCTCTTTCATTTCAGTAATGAATCGGTTGCGTATACCCCGTGCCGTTTTACCAGAGAAGGCCTTCGTTAATACTGTACAGCCAACTTCCGCATCCAAAATTGCCTGTTTGTAAAGAGCATGTGCGCCACTTTCATCAGCTGCAAGTAATACCGTGCCAATTTGAACAGCTTGTGCCCCAGCAGATAGCGCGCTTTGCATCATTTCTTTATTCGCGATGCCGCCTGCCGCAATGACTGGAATTTGAACGGACCCGACTATCTCCCTAAGCAGTTCACCCAGAGGAATCAATGTTAATTCCCCAGCAAAAGATCCGCGATGCCCACCCGCCTCACTGCCTTGTACAACGATCCCATCCATGCCCGCCTGCTCCGACAATTCCGCCTCTTCCACTGTCGTCGCTGTCCCGATTAGGAACACATTATTTCCCTTCAATAATCGCATAGTCTTTTCATCTGGCAGTCCGAAAGTGAACGAACAGATCTTCACATCTTCTTCTATTAATACTTGAATTTGCCCTTCAAATTCAGATTTTGAGAAGGGCTTCTTCCACTGAGGAATCCCGAGTTCCTTACCTATCGGTTGGAGTCCTTCATACGCCCCCCGTAATTGCTCCTGACTCGAATTCACCTTTTCCGGAACAAACAAATTCACCGCAAAAGGCTTCTTTGTAAGCCCTTTCACTTCACGAATGAAATTCCGCGTCTCTTCGGCCGAAAGATACCCAGCCCCAATTGAACCGAGAATCCCCACCCCTGCAGATGTTGCTACAAACTCCGGCGTCGTCACACCCGCCATTGGAGCTTGGACAATTGGGTGTTCAATTCCTAATAGTACCGTCAAATTCATCTTATTCATTCGACTTTCCTCCAATTCTTTACGTTCAGCAAAATACTACTAGTATCCATTATATAGAAAAAAAGGTAGCTAAGTCAGCTACCTTTCACTTTTCCTATTGGATACTTAGTATTAAAGCTAAATAACTTGTAAAGATGAAAAGGATACTCAAAATGAAAGTTACGATCACCGGTGCTTTCATAATAAATGAGTATACAGTTAAAATGACTAAAAGAATCGCTAACAGTACAAGAGAGAGACCTGTGGCATTTGCTACAAGTTCGACATTCATTCCTTGCTGAAACTGACCTTGATAAAAGAAACTGAATAGCTTCGAAGGTCCTTCACTTTTCAAGGTGTTTCCGCTAGGCGGTGATTGTTGGCCCAATGCAGCCGTTATCGAAAAAATGACTAGGATGAGTATACTTTCCACCCTTGTCCACGGGATTGGATTGAAGTCCCGATCTTTAAGTAACTTATTTCTAATGAGTATGCTGTTGATCCCTGCATATACCAGTAGTGGAATAATCGTTAGGTGTTTTAGTAATAATAATTGACCATACGGCAACATCCATACATTTGTGTATTCAGTAAGCTCCACTCCGAATGTCATTAATATGATTCCTGATGCAGTAATGATAAGAAAGCAACTAATAGCAACAGGCGAAAACCATTTTAAGAAACTCAACCAGTTTGAATGATCTTTTGAAAACCAGCTAACCACCAGCAGAATTCCTACCCAAATACTCACTGCTGTAAAATGGCTTATATGCGTTAAGAATCCTTTGACTTGGTCTAGGGAGCTAGCGTGACTTGCCCAACCAATGCCCATAATTATCATGACAACAAAAACGATTCCTATATATGAGTAAACAGGTTTCTGACGATCATCAAACCAAACGATAAAAATGAACAGTATATTGACAACGAGAAAAATAAAAATCCACGCCTTGCCCACCTCAAACGTAAGAAGAACTCTTTGGAACGCTCCAGAAAAGCCCATATGCTCATACAGATACATGATTAACACTAAAACAGGCGCGAATGAGAAAACCGCGATGCCGATTGTAGCGATGATTTGTACCGCTCTCGGTATGTTTACCTCTGGCCTGTAAGAACCCGGCACAAGGGCTATCAGGAAACTACCTAAAAGAAGCGACACACAAAGATATAAAAGAGTTTCACTAACAACTACCATTATCATTTACTATTTTTTCTCCTTAACCCTACAAAAATCCCTACAATGATTGCAACTAGTCCAATAACGATTACAGGAATGAGGTACGAAGGTAATTGGCTTTGTTCATTTGTTTTAACATCTTCCAGAGGTGCTCCATCTTGGCTTGCATCCTGTGAATCATCTTCAATTTCAGCCGGCATTTCAGATCCTGGAACAATTACGGTAAAAGAAAACTCTCCTTGAATCGGATGACCGTCTGCACCAATAATGTTCCAAACTGCAGTATAGTCTCCATTTACTAAGGCGTTTGGAAGGCTACCTGTCATTTGCGTGTCTTCAATGATTATATCTTCAACAGGGATAGACTGACCATTTGAATCAATTACTTCCAACGTACCGCCTTGCTCTATTTTCCCTTCGAAGGTTAAGGCAATTTCACGCAATTCCTCTGTAACAATCCCTCCATTTTCAGGAGAAGACGTGTCTAACCCTGTATGTGCCAAAGCTTTGTTAGTAAGAACAAACATGAAGGCAAATGTAATGAGTACAATTTTTTTCACTATGATTCCTCCTAAAATATTAGTTGATAATACTAAGTTTTAAAAAACTTGAAGATAGACTAATTAAGTTCAGTATAAGCCCTCTTTGTGAGGAATTAATGATGTGTTTAAATTCATTATACTGGTAATATTCAACTTATCGGATTAAACCATTATCCGTCCTATCGCTATTTCCAAATGAAAACCACAACCTTGCGGACTGTGGCAGATTTTAAAATATATATGTTGAAATAAAGAATCCTACAAACAACGCTTGGCGATAGGGGATGCCTTTCACAATAAGCCGGACAGAAAATCACTGTCAGTCCTATTGCTTCGGCTACCCCAGTAGACACCTTAATTATTAGTTCAACTTATAGCTGCTTTCTCTTTTCATCACAGAATCGGTACATACCCCGTCTTCTCAATAATTTCCTGACCTTGATCAGACAAAATCCATTGAATGAATTCATCGAGATGCGGGTTGTCACTTCCTGCGGTCACTGCATAAATTTCGGCTGTAATTGGATACTCCCCCGATTGGATTGTCTCCGCAATCGGTTCAATTTCCTCTACCTGTAGCAAACGAATTTTATCGTTTTGGATCATTTCTGTAGAATAATAACGGAATGTGAAGCCGATTGCGTTGCTGTAGTTTGTATAAGCTGACACTTGGTCAATGATACCGCCCATCAGGTCTATCGTATTTTCCTTAGGAGAATCCATAATTGTCACATCACCCATCAAGTTTTGAAGTGCAGTCTGACTACCACTATCTTCGGGTCGCTGGAAAGCACGAATTGCTCGTCTTCTTCCACCCACTTCTTTCCAACTTGTTATTTCTCCGGCATAAATCCCTTTTACTTCATCCAACGTCAAGCTTTTCACAGGGTTTTTGGCGTTGACAAAAAAGACAAAAGCTTCTTTACCGATTGGTGTCAATTTCAGTTCTTTGCCTGCTTGTTTCGCATCTTCCATTTGTTTGGCAGAAGGACCTGCTACAAAAATGATATCCGCGCTTCCGTCGATCAATTTTTCGTATGCCACGTTAGTCATGTTCGACATTACTTCACTGCTATATAAGTCGTATTCTTTTTCAGGATAGACTGCTTGTGCGAATGCCGCATACATCGGATAGAGTGCGGTCGCACCATCCATAACGGGTAAGTCACCTTCTAGCCTCAAAGTCGCCGGCACATCCAATTTCACCGCATTCGTACCAATTACAAAAGGCGTATACGCATGTAAATCCACTTCCACATTGTCCACACTATCCAGTGTCTGTTTATACATATCCGGAATTACCTTGGATAACGTAACAATTACGATAATTACCATCACTAAGTAAAACTTTTTCTTTCCGGCAGCATGCTTCATCCAACCGAATGTTTTAAACGTGATTAGAACCAATACAACTACATACGTAGCAATGATAAACGGAATTGCCACATTCATGCCCGCAAGTAAAAATATTAGTGCTATAAAAGCTGATGGTAAAGCTAGTAGAAACGCAACAGCAGTTATGAGTATGACTCTTCTAACTACACTTCCCGATTTCAATTGAATCCTCTCCTTTTAAGGAATTGTTAAATTTCTCTTTACGTATACTTACAAACTATTACTATCGTGACGTTTAATGAATGCGTCAAGATGCAAATTATCACTGTCGGCAGTGATAGCGTATGACTCGTTCGTAATTGGTTTGTTTTGTACCACTCTTGATGGTTCGTCCCAACCTGAATATTCACCTAAAAAGGATAACTACGCGCATTAATAGACTGCGCATGGTTATCCTTTTTGACCTTTCTTATGACAAAATCTCACAAACCCGTCCGACTTGTCCGTCTTCCAAGCGTACTTTAATGCCATGCGGGTGAAAGCTTGAGTTCGTCAGTAAATCTTTCACGACCCCCTCTGTCTTTGTGCCCGACCGTTGATCTTTTTTCAATATGACTGCCACTTTTAAGCCTGGTGTTACATCTGCACGATTTTGTCCATTCATAAATTATTCTTCCTCTCTTTTTTGAAACATACTTTGTACGACGTGTGCGGTTCCTGAATGTAGCTGACCTTCCACACGATTGACTTCTCCAATATGAAAGTGTTTGACGAAGTAACCGTCGAAGTGCTCGAGCATTTTTACAGGATCAGAAAGCATTTCTTCATTGCGCGGGCCGCCCGTTCCGTAACTTAGCTGTTCTATCGTATACAATTCACTTATATAGTAGCCACCCGGTTTCAACGCTTTTTTTATCCCCGCCAAGGTGCGCTCCATAACGATTTTCGGAAAATGACCAAAAATGTGGACGATGGCATCCCACTGTTCGTCTTCCCACAGTACATCCGCCAAGTCTTGCAGTTCCGTTTTTACAACGACACCTTTTTCATCCGCCAACTGTTTTGTCTTCTCCAGTCCTGCCGGTGCATAATCCCAAGCCGTCACATTGAAGCCGAGTGATGCCAGGTAAACCGAGTTGCGCCCTTCACCTTCTGCGATACACAGGACTTTTCCTTTCGGCAATTGCTGTGCCATCTCCACAAGAAATCCATTCGGTTCTTTACCGAAGATGTATTCATTTGCTGAAAACCGATCGTTCCAACTGTTCGTCATTCGTCAGACCCCTTTTATTAGGTTGCTTCTAGCTTACCACATTGTTCGCTAGGTTTAAGGGAGCATCATGATTGATTGCCGCTGACGGGCCTATGTACATCACTTCACCCGCAACAACGGTCATCACAACGTTCGCCTCTATCATCTCTTCCTCTTCCACTTGGAATAAATCCCTGTCCAGCACAGTGAAATCAGCATCAAATCCAGGCACAAGCTTACCGCGGGCATCCGCTTTGCCAATTGTGCCCGCACTCCCAGTCGTAAACAGACCAACTGCCTCATAGCGGCTTAGTTTTTCGTCAGGCAAATAGCCTTCGTGGGTATCCCCAGGTTTCCTCCGCGTCACCGCTGCATAAATGCCAAGTAATGGATCAACCTCTTCAATCGGTGCATCCGAACCACCTCCGCAAATGAATCCGCGGTCGAGTAGCTTTTTCCACGCATAGGCCCAGTTAAGACGATTTTCCCCTAAACGGTCCATGACCCAAGGAAAATCAGACGATACAAACACCGGTTGAATATCTAAGATAATCGGCAGCTTTTCCATCCGCTCGACAAGATCTTCACGCAATACGTTGACGTGGATAAGCCGATCACGTTTGCCAGTAGGTACTGGGTACTTCTCGATCGCATCGAGTGCTTTTTCAACGGCTGCATCCCCGATGACATGGGCAGCGATTGCTTCCCCATTTTCTCGTGCGAGCGCCACCAGCGCATCGATTTCCTCATCTGTCACGACTGTCATACCGGACGTTTCCGGCGTATCCGCATACGGTTTGCTTAACAATGCTGTTTTACCACCAAGCGCCCCATCTATGAAAAACTTCATCTCGCCAGGATCTATCCAAGGTTCATTATAAGTGGCTCGTTCTTTCACCAATTGCTCGAAAACAGTTGACCGCCGCAATAGATGTGCACGGAATTTCTTTTGTTCACCGATGACGTTCTTGAACGCTTGCAGCGGGTTTTTGTAGTCACCATAATACCCAAGGTCATCTGTCACGCCCCCTGTCAGCCCAAGTGACAGCAAATCATCGACTGACTTTTGTAAGGCCCGTGTCAATGATTCTTCCGTCGGCTCCGGAATTAGGGCGAGTACAATCTCCTGCGCTCCTTCTTTCAAGTAGCCTGTTGGTTCCCCGCTTGCATCGCGCATAATGACACCGTCTTCGGGATCTACTGTATCTTTTGAAATACCCGCTAGCTCAAGCGCTTTCGAATTGGCGAGCGCTGCGTGCCGGCACGTCCGCTTTAAAATCATAGGGGAATCCGTCACCTTGTCCAATTCATACCGTGTAAATATCTTTTTATCTAAGAAGTTGTTTTCGTTCCAACCTTCACCGACAAACCATTCGTTTGATTTCAAATCCGGATACGCGTTCATCAACTTGTCCATCATTTCATCAGCGGATGATGCCTTCGATAGATCCAGACTTAGTAACTTTTCGCCGTGACCAATCATATGCATATGACTATCGACGAATCCTGGATACAGAACGGAACCTTGTAGATTGATTTCATTATCTGCTCGTACTTTTAGTTCCTTATATGTGCCAACTTCGCAAATCTTTCCGTTTTCTGTGAGCAGCGCCTCAACTTGGCCGCCTTCTTGTTCCATTGTATACATTGTGCCGTTATACCAAAGTGTTTTCATCACAATTCCCCCTAGCTCTATAGATATAGTCTAAACTTTCGGTCATTAGTGAGCAACATTTTGAATATCAATGTTACAATTAAGACTAATGATTAGGAGGGATTTAGTTGAGATTAACTGTTTACCTGGCAGGGGAAATTCATAGTTCATGGCGCGAGGAAGTGAAGATGAAAGTTGCGGCACTTAATTTGCCAATCGATTTCGTCGGTCCCATGGAAGATCACGACCGTTCTGATAACATCGGGGAAGATATTCTAGGCAAGCAGCAAGATGCAATTTCCAAAGATGCAGCGGCATCGAGCTTTAACAATTTGCGCACTGAGCTATTGATGAAGCAAGCCGATCTTGTCATCGCTTTATTCGGGGAGAAATATAAGCAGTGGAACACCGCCATGGACGCGAGTGCCGCCGTCGCGTTTGGCAAACCACTTATCCTTATTCGCAATGAAACACATCATCACGCACTGAAGGAATTATCCCGCAAAGCAAACGCCACCGTCGAAACGGTCGATCAGGCTGTAAAAGCATTGCATTATATTTTCGAATGAACCTATACCTTCATACGGGCTGCCCCTCTCAAGGGCTTGCCTTTTTTTGCGTTTAAGAAGGTTTACAGAAGTTACCATTTTAAATAGACATATGAAGACATTCCAAATTACCGATCTAGTTATTCAATAGAAATGGTGTTTAACCTGCTAGGGTAATGGGTATCTGAATATATAATTCGACAATTAAGATGACTATTCTCCAAGAAATTATACGGCCACGTTCGGCTCGAAAAAGTTATTTCATCTTGAAGAAAATGATTTATCATTCGAACAGTGGATAAATAATTGGCAATGGCACACTATACCTGTAAGGAAGAAAATGCGACCATGAAACCGCAGTTTGTCGGTAACGTATACGTCAACTAGCTATTGTTGGATCACTCATCAGGGCAGAAATTCTGATCCTCAGAAGTCCCTAGATTCATCCAGGGATGACTGTGTGATGTGGATATCTACTTACATACACATTCTTTTGAATGATTTCTACACCAACCATACATGTCAAAAGACCGATCATATATCCTTGCGCGCCAATCATATAGACCCACGCCCCATTTACAAAACCTTTACAATGCCTTCACACATCCTCAACATTTCACCTCTATCATATGAGTTGTAGTTAAAACACACTTTAGGGGGACAATAACAGATGAAGAACTTTAAATTTCTAGCAACACTTGGACTTGCAAGCTCGATTTTCCTAGCAGCTTGTGGTGGTACAGATTCAGGAAATACAGATACGGACGGAAGCAGTTCTTCCGATAAAGATACTCCTGCACTAAGCGGTAGTGTAGCAGGTGACGGATCGTCAACAGTTGCACCAATCATGGAAGCGATTGTTGAAGAATATGCACAAGCTGAAAAAGACGTTAAAGTTTCCGTAGGTGTTTCTGGTACTGGTGGCGGATTTGAGAAATTCATCGCTGGTTCAACAGACTTTTCAAATGCATCTCGTCCAATTAAAGATGAAGAGAAAACTAAGCTTGAAGAAGCAGGCGTTGACTACACTGAACTTAAAATTGCAAACGATGGTTTGACAATCGTTGTTAATAAAGAAAACACTTGGGTCGATTCACTAACTGTTGAAGACCTTAAGAAAATGTGGGCAGAAGATGGAACAGCAAAAAAATGGTCTGACATAAATCCTAGCTGGCCTGAAGAAGAAATCGTCTTCTATTCACCAGGTACAGATTCTGGTACATATGACTACTTCAATGAAGTTGTCTTAGAAGATACTGACCTTGTAAAATCTGCAACACTTTCTGAAGACGACAATGTCCTTGTAACAGGCATTAAAGGCGACAAAAATGCAATCGGATTTTTCGGATATGCGTATTATGAATCAAACAAAGATGCTTTGAATGCAGTATTGATCGATGGTGTTGAACCGAACGCTGAAACAATCGAGTCCGGCGAATACACACCGTTCTCACGTCCACTATTCGTTTATGTTAGTAACGAAGCAGTAAAAGAAAAAGAAGAAGTTCGTAACTTCATGGAATTCGTTATCGACAACTCAGCAGCAATGGCAGAAGCCGTCGGTTATGTACAACTTCCTGATGCAGACTACGAAGAAGCACGTAAAACATTAGATGCTATTAAATAATAACCTAACTCTATTCAACCTATAAACATTCTCGGCTGCCCCGCATTCTAGGGGCAGCCATCACACTTTCAAGTAGGAGGTCCATCGATTGACTTCATTTAAACCGACAGAAAAGATGCGGACACGCGATGTCATTGCTGCTGCCAAGAAGAAAGAGCATTTCGGAAAAATCATTCCCCATCTCTTACTCGCTGTTACCTCTGTTGCTGTACTTGCGACATTTGGGATCATTTACACACTGCTGAAAGAAACATTCATCTTCTTTC
The DNA here is from genome assembly GCF_057669665.1 of Sporosarcina sp. Y1004. Lineage (NCBI taxonomy): Bacteria > Bacillati > Bacillota > Bacilli > Caryophanales > Caryophanaceae > Sporosarcina > Sporosarcina sp. Y1004. The sequence goes on from NZ_JBYHFQ010000001.1 coordinate 38,950, forward strand.
AAGAAATAAAGATAACTGACTTCCTTTTCGGCACAGAATGGGCACCTTTCTCCAATGCTGATCAGGCATTCGGGGTACTTCCCTTAGTACTCGGTACATTAAAAATTGCAGCCGTCGCACTTCTCATCGGGGTCCCTTTCGGTCTTGCATGTGCGATTTTCCTCAGTGAATATGCATCACCCAAAGTCAAAAAATTTACCAAACCAATTATTGAATTACTGGCTGGTATTCCAACGATTGTTTACGGATTCTTCGCATTAGCAGTCGTGACACCGTGGCTTCAGTCATTCATTCCACAATTAAAGTTATTTAACGCACTAAGCGCCGGTATTGTTGTCGGTATTATGATTTTACCAATGATTATCTCACTTTCGGAAGATGCACTTTCTGCTGTTCCTAATTCATTCCGTGAAGGATCTTATGCACTTGGATCTACTAAATTTGAAACAGCTATCAAAGTCGTCTTTCCAGCAGCTATTTCTGGGATTGCGGCATCCATTATCCTTGCAGCTTCACGTGCTGTCGGCGAAACAATGATTGTTTCTCTTGCTGCCGGTTCCACACCGGTATTTAATATGGACTTTACGGGTTCCATTCAAACAATGACTTCCTATATCGTTCAAGTCGCAACTGGCGACGCAGGTTATGGTACTACAATCTATTATTCCATTTACGCTGTCGGTTTCATGCTGTTCCTGTTCACGTTCATTATGAATCGGACTGCTTTATACATCAAGACGAAATTCAGGGAGGAATACTAATATGGACCGCGTTCTCCTATCAAAAACAAATCGCCGTCTATCCAAAGACTCGGCGATGAAATGGTTGTTTGGTGCAATTGCTGCTGCAGTGCTAGGTATTACATTCTTCTTATTTTACGGTATTGGTGCAGATGGTGTCGATCGATTAAATCTTTCATTCTTTACGAATTTCGGTTCCCGCTTCCCTGAAAAAGCGGGCATTAAAGCAGCACTTGTCGGTACACTGGCTCTCATGGCCGTTGTTATTCCGGTCTCCATGTTCTTAGGTCTGTGTTCGGCTATTTACCTTGAAGAGTATGCTAAAAAAAATAAATGGACATCTTTTATTGAAATGAATATCAGTAACCTTGCCGGAGTTCCTTCTGTCGTCTTCGGACTTCTCGGATTAACTGTTTTTGTTCGTACATTATCCCTTGGTAATAGCATCTTAGCTGCTGGATTGACGATGAGTCTGCTTATCTTACCCATTATCATTGTTGCTACTCAGGAGGCTTTAAAGTCAGTTCCGGATACACTTCGAGAAGCTTCCTACGGTATGGGTGCAACGAAATGGCAGACAATCGTCCATGTGATTATCCCATCAGCAATCGGTTCTATTTTGACAGGCAGTATCTTATCCTTCTCACGAGCTATCGGTGAAACAGCACCGCTTATTGTTCTTGGGATTCCGGTTATTGTTCAATTCTTACCAACCGGTCCACTCAGTACATTTGCAGCATTACCCATGCAAATTTACGATTGGGCAAAACGTCCCCAACCCGAATTTGCGGATACCGCTTCAGCAGGTATTATCGTCCTGATGATCTTGCTTATTACCATGAACGGAATTGCCATCTACTTTAGAAACAGATCACAAAAAAAGCTTCAAAATTGATAGGAGGATTATGATGACAAAAACACTCATCCGAACGAATACAGATGCCAAGTTACGAGTCATGAAGAATGAAAATTGGACAAAAGCGGTTTATGAAACAAACGGTTTAAATCTTTGGTATGGTACGGCGCACGCACTTAAAAATGTCGACTTGTCCATCAATGAAAAAGAAGTAACAGCAATCATCGGGCCATCTGGTTGCGGTAAATCAACTTATTTAAAAACATTAAATCGGATGGTAGAAAATGTAGGTGACGTTACGATTTCCGGTAACGTTACATTTATGGGCAATAATATCCTGGGTAAATCAATGCCTGTTGAACTGCTTCGTTCTAAGGTTGGTATGGTATTCCAAAAGCCAAATCCTTTTCCAAAATCAATCTATGAAAACGTTGCGTATGGACCTAAAATTCACGGTATCCGCAACAAAGCCATGCTAGACATTATCGTAGAAGACAGCTTGCGTAAAGCGGCTTTGTGGGATGAAGTAAAAGACCGTCTTAACAAAAGTGCATACAGTCTTTCCGGCGGTCAGCAACAGCGACTCTGTATTGCGCGCTGCCTCGCAATTGACCCGGAAGTAATTTTAATGGATGAACCGACGTCAGCATTAGATCCTGTATCCACACACAAGGTAGAAGAATTGATTCGCAATATCAAAAACGATGTGACCATTACAATCGTCACACATAACATGCAACAAGCATCGCGTATTTCTGACCGTACTGCCTTTTTCTTAAATGGTGAAATCGTGGAATGCGATCGCACTTCTACCCTATTCAGCACGCCTACTGACGAGCGTACGGATGACTACATTAACGGTAGATTTGGTTAATCATGAAGTGATACGCAATCAGTGGGGCTCATCCCCACTGTTTTTTTGTTTGAGATTTAAGTGGTGTTTCAAGAGGGCATCCCCGATAATGCAGGGAAAATAGAAAAGGTCACCTGTACATTAGTGACTACTACACTAATGTACAGGTGACCTTTTTCATTCGCTTTCTAATTGAATAGCCTGTTTGTCAATTGCTGTATACGGGACAGTACATCTGCGGGTTTGAATGGTTTCATGATGTAATCGTCGGCCCCTAGCCACAAGGCCGCCTTAATATCTGAGTCGCCTGTACGCGCAGTCATCATGGAAACCAGGATGTTTTTTTCAACCTTTTCACGTTTTAATCGACTCAGGACCTCAAGCCCGTCCATTCCTGGCATAACGCCATCTAGGAGTACAATATAATGTGCTTCCGGACTATACCAATCGGCTTCAAGAAAAGTAAGCCCGTCCGAGAATACTTGTACAGAAATATCGATGTCAGGAATCGTCCATTCCATTAGCTTCTCTTGAAGCATTATTCGGATTAACGTGTCATCGTCTACAATAATTATATGTAATTTCCGATTCACATGAGACTTTCTTTCATCAAAAATAACGGTTTGGTTACGACCCGTGCGTTTTGCTTCGTAAAGCGCTTGGTCTGCGGAGGATATGAGTTTCTCTTCGTCATTATCGTATGTCGCAACTCCCGCAGAAAATGTAACAGAAAAAGATTTGCCTGCTTCCTGAAAGACAATTTCATTAAATGTTGTCCGAAGTCTTTCCACAAATTTAGCGGCGTCAACGGATTCCACTCCAGACAATAGTATAATGAATTCCTCTCCCCCATACCTGAACACATCATCCGTTTCCTTTTTTTCTGCCTTTAACACTTCTCCTAACTTTCGGAGCACTTCATCTCCGGTCAAGTGACCATACATGTCATTCACTTGTTTAAAATGGTCAAGATCCAACATGACACATGAGAAAGGAATAGCCGATTGGTTATACCTCTCCGTGAAAAAATGAATTCTGTTGTCAAAATGCCTGCGATTCCCTACCCCCGTGAGTCCATCCGTGTAAACTGACTTTCCAATCGACTTCCTGATTTCATCCCGGTTAAACAAGTAAGGGATGAAGACCTCGCTGTCAATTGGCTTGGCAATAAAATCCATTGCACCTCTTTCAAATGACCGCATCCTGTTTTTCCGTGATCGATCGACGCTCGTAATCATCATCGTCACTTGCCGCGCATTGGCGGTGTCTTTTATTTGATCAAGAATTTCAAATCCACTCATATCCGGCAGCTTTAGGTCAATGAGTACAAAATTGGGACGCATTGAATAAAACTGCTCTATACCCCTCTTACCATTCATAGCAATGATCACCTGTGCGCCCATCGTCTCAAGAAGCTCTTTAACAAAGGCAATGAACTCCAATTCACTATCGATAATCAGTACAAATGTTTCTTCGTCGAAACGGTTACGGTATACCTCTGGGAAACTGAAGTTGTCTTCTTCTCCTGTACCATCCAAAAAGCTCTTAATCCTGTTACTAAAATTCCCGAGCGATGGTACAGGAATTTTACTGTCATTTCCATATGATAAAGTTTCAAGTTGAGAAGCACAAAAGTCAGAGAGTGCTTTCAATCCTAGTGAATCTGTTGTCCCTTTTAGTATGTATAAAAAGTCATAAAGTTGACCTTCTGCAATAAAACCCAGTTTGCCCCATTTCGCTAAAGTCATCTCAATCCATTCGAGAAGCATCTGGCGAGAACTCTCTTGACTCATTGTTTTTTGTACCCCCCTGTTAAAAAATGAATCTATATTACCCAGTTATGAACATTATAGTCTATAAAATCACCTCCAACAATTGATATCAAAATCATAGAGTATAAATAAATTGACTACTTGGCACTCCATCAGGAGGCGGCGCATAGGATGTGATGTGTCTAGTCTGTCCTTTAATAATACGGAATTAAAAAAGGAAACACCCTAGATTTAGGTGTTTCCATCAATTTATCAGTTAATTATTCCGTTCCCATTTCTTCACGGACTACATCAACTATCCTGTCAACAAGGCGAACACACTCTTCTTCGTTAGGCGCTTCCACCATGACCCGGACGAGTGGCTCAGTACCAGATGGCCGTACAAGTACGCGACCGTTCCCAGCAAGCTCTTTCTCCACATCCGCTATTACTCCTGCAACACGTACGTTGTCGGTTACTGCATGCTTATCCAGTACGCGTACGTTTACGAGTTTTTGTGGATATATTTTCATTTCTGCTGCTAGTTCAGATAGCTTACGTCCAGTAATCTTCATAATGTTCACAAGTTGAAGTCCTGTTAGGAGGCCATCGCCAGTCGTATTATAGTCATGGAATATAATATGACCGGATTGTTCTCCGCCCAAATTATAATTCCCTTTTCTCATTTCTTCGACAACATATCGATCTCCAACTGCGGTTTGCACACTTTTCATGCCGTGATCTGAAAGTGCTTTATAAAAGCCTAGATTGCTCATGATAGTCGATACAATCGTGCCTTGTTTCAAACGGCCTTCCGAGTTCAGATGGCGGGCAATGATGAACATGATCTGATCACCATCAACAACCTCTCCGTGCTCATCTACTGCAATAAGGCGATCCCCGTCCCCATCAAACGCCAAGCCGATATTAGCACCTTTTTCAACAACGAGTTTTGCCAATACTTCTGGATGTGTTGAACCGACACCGTCATTAATATTTAAACCATTCGGCGAAGCGCCCATCGTTGTGAGGTCTGCATCAAGGTCAGCAAACACATGCGTCGCCAGTGTCGACGTAGCGCCGTGTGCACAATCGAGTACAACGTGAATTCCTGCGAATTCTTCATCGACTGTCTGTTTCAAATACTGAATGTATTTATGGCCGCCTTCAAAGTATTCCGTAATCGAACCAACTGCTGCTCCCGTCGGACGTGGCAATGTATCTTCCTGTTCATTTAACAATTTTTCAATTTCTTCTTCTTGTTCATCCGTCAGTTTGTAGCCGTCAGCACCAAAGAATTTAATGCCATTGTCTTCGACTGGATTATGTGAAGCTGAGATCATAACTCCGGCCTGGGCGTTCATGACACGTGTCAAATAAGCGACCCCCGGTGTACTGATAACCCCTAGAGTCATCACTTCAACACCCGTTGATAAAAGACCCGCAATTAGCGCATTTTCAAGCATGTGACCAGAGATACGAGTGTCCCTTCCAACAAGTACCTGTGACTTCCCTTGGAATTCTTTCGTTAACACATGCCCTCCAAATCTTCCTAGCCTAAAAGCAAGCTCCGGCGTCAATTCTTTATTTGCAATCCCACGAACACCATCGGTTCCGAAATACTTTGTCATTTTCATTCTCCTTTTCAATCCTATCCATTCAACTGAATGTCAGGCAAGTTCAATTTGCATCGTTACTTCTTTATCGGAAATTTCCCATCGTACATCTGAAGGGCCTTCTACTACTATAGGCAGAATCTGTTCCCCTTCATCCGTCGCTCCCGACGCGTCGACATAGATAGTGAAATCTGAACTCTTTAATGCATCGATTACATTTTGTTCTGCAGTGACAGTCAATACGACTAACCCGTCTGCCGGCTTAATAAATGAACTGGTGAATTTCTCGTCCAATCCCTGTACCGTAACGCGAATATCGCGTAAATCTTTCGATGAGACTTTCACATCCTCGTCCGGCTTCGGTGTGCTAGCGGCATCATCTGTTTCTTCCAAGTCATCCGGATTGGTCTCTTCTAAATCTGATTCTGAATCCGGATTCGTTTCATTAGCCGCTACTTTTACTTTGATTTTATCCAACGACATCCCTGAAACGCCTTTAGGTTTTTTCAACTCAAGATCCAACGTTTCAGATTTCTTCACTTTAGATACATCCACATCTACGATGAATTCTTTGATTTGATCCAGCACTTTACGTGACCCGAATAAGCTAATTGATTTGTTCTCAGTCGCAATAGAATCTACAGTTACACCTTCAGCGGGAGTCCCTTGCAACTTAAGTACGATTGGCACTTCTTTACTGTATTCTGCAATCTCGACTTTGACATTTACTTGTTCAGGTACAATTGTCACATTCAGCTTCGTCAAATCCTTGTCCAACACACGGACCCTAGTTTCCTGCTCGAATGTCTTGTTAATTTCTTTGTCCCCCGTAATCGAGGCTTTTACAAAACTGATGGATTCAATCACGCTCTTGGCACCTGTCACTTCGATTGTTGCTGGATCAACATCTATTTTTACAACATGGAAGTTTTCTGCAAGCAAACGCTCATTCATTTCAGGGTCAACGCGGAATGACTGTGTTATCTTTTCTTCAATAACAACGTCGATTTCCGCAGGATCAATCTGTACGTCCAGCTTTTCGGAAATGTTTTCATGTTGAATCTTGACAGTATGTTTACCCATTGGCAAACTCGACAAGTCAACCCGTAGTGTAAAGTCTTTTACTAACTTCGTTGATTGTACAATATTTGCCGGACCTTCAATTGTCATATTGACCGTTTCCGGTACTCCGGTGACAACAAGGTTTTCGTTGTCATAATATACTTCTACATTCACGTCACGAATGCTGTCTCTCGCATCCCCAACCGCTTTGCCATTGGAGTTCTCTTCCGCTTGCACGAAGAAGAAAAAGATGAGTGCAAGGATTAAGGCTGTGGAGCGAAGAAACCATGGTCTATCCATAAACTTATCCATTAGTTCTCCTCCTCCACTTCCAGATAGAAGATTCTTTCAGTTCAGGAGTTGAACCGAACCACACTCTTTTCAGTCGTTCTTCAAACTCCTCCATTCCAAGATTCCGATCAATATCTCCATTCGCAGTTAAACTGATCGCGCCCGTTTCTTCCGACACGATAATTGTCACGGCATCCGTTACTTCACTAATTCCGATTGCCGCTCTATGTCGAGTCCCGAGCTCTTTTGAAATGAACGGGCTCTCTGACAATGGTAAGTAACAGCCTGCCGCCGCAATTCGGTTACGCTGTATAATCACTGCACCATCATGGAGTGGCGTATTCGGGATGAAAAGGTTGATAAGAAGTTCCGAGCTAATCGCGGAATCCATACGAGTACCGGTTTCAATATATTCACTTAACCCCGTTTCCCTTTCAATGGAAATGAGTGCACCAATTCTACGTTTAGCCATATAGCTAACCGATTTCATGATTGCTTCAACGAGACGTTCCCGCTCTTCCTCTTCCTGTATATTTGTCCGAGCGAATAGTCGTCCTCGTCCCAGTTGTTCAAGTCCACGCCTGAGCTCAGGTTGGAAGATGATGATGATTGCCAAAAATCCGAACGGGAGTACTTGATCCATTAAAAATCTGAGCGTATCAAGACCGAAGATGTCTGTCAGAAATCGAACGATGATAATCACAAATATCCCTTTTAAAAGTTGAACGGCTTTCGTTCCTTTTATAATCGTAATGAGTTTATAAAAAACAAACCAGACTAGAAGCACATCTATGATATTAATAAGTGCCGCTACTGGACTGAAATCAATTAATTCTTGCCATTTGGGCATGTGCTCCGCCTACCTTCACAAACAGTTTCTTATGCGTACAGTATAGCATAACAGTACTCGACTGTCTTTCCTCACAAGACACAAAGAGCGACCGTCCCTGCTCGCGGCAGTAGCATCGGTCGCTCTGTTTACTCCCCGTCTTGGTTCTTTTCAGTTGACGCTGGGATGATTGCCTTGGCTGTTTCTTTCATTTTGTACCATAGCCAATCAAAGACTTTATCAATCTCCTCATTCTTGCCTGTTACAACCGCCGTAGAGGCCATATATTTAGAACCCCTAATAACGGTTACATCACCATCTACTTTTCCATCAATTCGGAGCGTACCGTTTTTAACAACAATATCCCCTTCAATGGTTTCCCCAGCAGGAACGAGTACCGTTTGTCCCTCAACGATTAGATTCGGTTGTTTTGTCACTGAAAATTGCTGTTCATTCCCATAACTTGAAAAAAGCGTTGCGCTCATCAAGACGAAAAATAGGGCAGCAGCCGCAAATAGTGGATGTTTTCGCAACCAGCGCTGAGCACCTGCTTGGGACTTTTCTTTTGGAAGACGCGCCATGACAGCGTCAACAAATTTATCTGGTGCTTTTATTTGAGCAGCACTTCCTATAAAAGCAATGGACTCGGTTAACCCATTCATAATTTCTCTACATTCTGAGCAGCTATCTAAATGTTCTTTCAACTGCCGCTCTTCATCGCGGCTAATGTCGCCATCTAAATACGCGTGCATAAAGTGAACGATTTGTTCCGGACACGTATTCATATTATTCCCTCCTACATGGTACCCATCTGTTTCCGAAGTACTTCCCGCCCTCTATGAACACGGGTCTTTACGGTCCCTAAAGGTAGCCCTAAAATGTCACCAATTTCTTGCAGCGGTAATTCTTCGATATATCTTAAAATGATGACAGAACGATATTTATCCGGGAGCCTACCAATTTCATAATGGATACGTTGCTGTAATTCCATTCTTTCAACTTCATCTTCCGGAAGTTCGTCCGTTGCAGCAAGTTGCGAATACATATTCAGACCATCCGTACCTGGTACATTAGCATCAAGATAATAAGCAGGTTTCTTTTTGCGGATACGATCGATGCATAGATTCGTTGCAATTCGAAACAACCAAGTTGAAAACTTCCGCTTTTGGTCAAATGTATGAATATTGATATATGCACGGACAAATGCTTCCTGTGAAATATCTTCCGCCTCTTGCGCATTTCCGAGCATCCTGTAACACACTTGGTACAAGCGATGCTGAAATAACGTTACGATCTCCTCAAATGCATTTTGATCGCCTTTCAGAACTTCATTTATTCGTTTATTGATTAGTTCATCCAATGTTTTTCATCCTCCGCTCTATGCGGCTGTCCCTTCTATACGTTTGAAGGTGGCGACAGGTTTCATTTTTTATATTAATTTTATTTTACCAGAGTTTACTAAATACTTCCTCCATTAATGGAAATAAGAAAAAAAGCCCATCTTAGGAGCCGGATGGGCTTTCAATACCGATTAAAGTAGCTTTTCTCCAAACAATGAACCCATTAAACCTACTGCAACATCAGCAGTTTTATTTCCTTCGTCAAGAATTGGATTTACTTCTACGAATTCGGCGGAAGTAATTATTCCTGAGTCTTCCAGCATCTCCATTGCCAGGTGGCTTTCTCTGTAACTAATGCCACCCGGCACAGGCGTCCCGACTCCCGGTGTGTATAACGGATCCAATCCATCAAGATCCAGGGACAAGTGGACACCGTCAACTTCACGTGAGCGTAAGTAAGCGATGGCTTCTTCCATCACTGTTGTCATTCCGTAACGGTCTATTTCGTGCATTGTGAAAACTTTAATACCCGATTCCTTAATCAATAGACGTTCTTCAGGATCAACCGAACGCGCACCAATAACGACAATGTTTTCCGGTTTAATTTTTTGCCCTTTACTATGTATATTGACGAGACTTTCATGTCCAAGGCCTACGCTTACAGCAAGAGGCATCCCATGGATATTTCCGGATGGTGAGATTTCAGCTGTATTAAAATCAGTATGCGCATCATACCAAATTACACCAAGGTTGTTGTACTTACTTGCAAGACCCGCCAATGTACCGATTGCAATGCTATGATCCCCTCCTAAAACGAGTGGGAATCGACCTGCATCCAAGACTTCAGCCACTTTCATCGCAAGATCCGTGGTCGCTTGTATGACTTCGTCTAAATTCTTCAAATTCGTATCCTTATGTTTTTTCTGTTCCACAACACTTACACGGATATTCCCTTCATCCGTCACCTCATGCCCTATCGATTCCATTCTATCAACAATGCCTGCATATCGAATTGCGCTTGGACCCATATCTACTCCACGACGACTTTGTCCAAAATCGAGCGGAACACCTATTATCGATATATTTAAACGTTTCATGACAAGTACCTCCCCCTTTTCTATATATCTATTGTAAGTCTACAATAAGGTTTGGCTCAACTCGACAAATAACTGAATAATTATTCGTTTCTATCTACTTTTTCCATTAACTTTTCACACACATCTGGCGGGGTAGGTTTACTGAAATAATACCCCTGCCCTTCACGACATCCCAAATTCTTCAAAATAGTCACTTGTTCTTCTTGCTCAACGCCTTCAGCAACGACGTTCAGACCAAATGTATCCGCAAGTGTTACAATGGCCTTGACAATTGCAAGGCTGTCTTCATTCATATGTATATCCCGTACGAAAGACATGTCAATTTTCACTGTATCCACAGGCAATTCTTTAAGGTAACTGAACGTGCTATAGCCCGTCCCAAAATCATCAATGGATACTGTAATACCTAAATCCCTTATTCCCCTAATTCTCTCTTGCATGTCTTGCCTATCCGCAAACGCACTTTCCGTTAATTCAATTTCGATTAAATTCGCGGAAAGGCCAGTTTCATCGAGTATCATTTTTACGGTTTTGACAATCTCCGGTTCTTCCAATTGGACGGCGGACATATTGACAGCAATCGGTAAAGGCGCATATCCTCGTTCCTGCCACTCCCTCGCCTGCCTGCACGCTTGTCGTAGCACCCATTCTCCCAAAGGAATGATGATTTTCGTTTCTTCCGCGACCGGGATGAACTTATCTGGAGAAATCCTGCCGAGATCCGGATGATTCCACCGTACGAGTGCTTCAACGCCCACTAATTTTCCAGTCTTCAAGTTTACCTTAGGTTGATAATCTAAATGCAATTGACCGAGAACAACACTTTTTCTCAACTCATTCTCCAATAAAATCCGTTCCAAGGTATTGGACGCCGTGCCGTGTTGATAGACTTCAACGCCACCGCCGCCATTCGCTCTTGCGATGGATAGGGCTTTTTCCGCTTTTATCCTCAGTTCAGAAGACTTTTTAGCATGCTCAGGATAAAGAGCGATGCCAAAACTAAATGAAAGTGTATGCTGCTGATCCATTACTTCAATCGGCTCCTCCAGCAATTGTTGCAATTCTCGTGTGAGCTGTTCTGCATGTGCTGCATTTCGTATATTCTTTAGAAGTATTGCAAACTCGTCACCCGAAATCCTGCCAACAACTTGTTCTCCTTGGAGGCTATCTTTTAATCTCTTTGCAACAACAGACAAAACATAGTCACCTGCCTCATGACCAAGTGAATTATTGACATAGCGTAGTCGATCGATATTTAGATAGACAATTGCCAGATTTGTACGATGTTCCTTAGACTTCTCTACTTCTTCTAGCAGTATTTTCCTAAAAGAAGTCCGGTTCGGCAAATCTGTTAATTGATCATTGTAAGCCAGTTTCCGTACCAGTTGTTCCGACTCTTTACGCGCTGTAATGTCATAGCGAATTGAAATGTATTGATAAGGGTTTCCTTTTTCATTCAGAAACGGAACGATTGTCGTATCCACCCAATAATGTGAACCGTCTTTAGCTTTATTACAGATTTCACCGCGCCAGTTATTCCCGCGGCCTATGGTGCCCCACATATCCTTGAAAAACGCACGCGTATGATAGCCTGAGTTAATAATCCGGTGGTTGGCACCAACAAGCTCTTCAATGCTGTACTGTGCTATTTTTGTAAATAGCGCATTGACATAGACTATCTTGCCTGTGCGATCTGTAATGGCCACGATTGCTGACTGATCAAGTGCATAGGCTATATCTCTGAGCATTTTTTCCGGACTGTGACTGCTGTCATGACGTATTAAATCGTCTATCATTTTATTATTTTCTGGCATACAATCACTTCTCTCTAAGGTTTCCTTTACAATTCGACAAAAAACAATACTTTTCAACAGTGTATATTAAATGAATGCTAAAGTGCTAGACTGAAATGAACTTAAACATGAAACAAAAAAACCCTTCTCAAATTTCCAGAAGGGTTTAATAAAGCTATTTGGATTTCACATGGTTTTGGTAAAGCAAAAAAAAATGGCTGGGGTAGCTGGATTCGAACCAACGAGTAACGGAGTCAAAGTCCGTTGCCTTACCGCTTGGCTATACCCCAATGGTAGAAGGATTACTCTTTTTAACACTTCGTGTAAATAATTCATGGATAACTCTTTTCAACACTTTGTGTAAATAATTCAAGGAAAACTCTTTTCAACACCTTGTGTTGAAAAAGTTTTGGTGGTGGGGGGCAGATTCGAACTGCCGAACCCGAAGGAGCGGATTTACAGTCCGCCGCGTTTAGCCACTTCGCTACCCCACCAAGTATAGTATAAAGAATTAAGTTTTAAACCTAACAAATTAGATTTAAGTACTTAAGGTAAACTAATTTCACTACAACGTAATGAAAAAGTTTTAATGACCCCTACGGGATTCGAACCCGTGATACCGCCGTGAAAGGGCGGTGTCTTAACCGCTTGACCAAGGGGCCTCATAAAATAATAACTTCCAACTAAGTGTTACTAGTCGTAATAATTATAATTTGTGGCGCATTCCTACGTCTTCTTACTAAAGCCTAATGAACATATAGTTATAGGAACAAGAACTTCTCTGGAGCTTCCAGCCGGAATCGAACCGACGACCTCTTCCTTACCATGGAAGCACTCTACCTACTGAGCTATGGAAGCATATGGCTCCGCAGGTAGGACTCGAACCTACGACCGATCGGTTAACAGCCGATTGCTCTACCACTGAGCTACTGCGGAATAATTAAGTATAGACGTTATTGCCATTACGACAAATTCCATTATAACAAGAAGAAAATATATATCAAGTCTTTTTTAATATTTGTTTGTTTGCTTGTTCCCGACAGCAACTTTTATATATTACCACATCTTTTTCATATTAGTCAACTGTCTTTCATAAAGTATATTATACATTGTTTAAAGGGGACAACATATGAGAAACAAATACTTCTTCACCGCTATCGTCTGCTGTGCGCTTCTCCTGCTCCTCCCTGCCTTACCTAAACAGATGTCCTTAGTATCTGTCTTCCGAGTAACGGAGGAGCCTGCCGTAATCGTGCGCGGTACTAGCGGCTCTGCACTAACCGTGAATATTTCATTTGGAGATAGTGAAGTCGAGCAGTGGTTCCAGGAATTAGGCAAACCTTATCCCCTCATTTTTGTAGATATGAAGTGGGCTGATCGCTTTCCTGAAACTGTACAGCTTATCAAAGAAAAAAATATTCCAGTCGGACTTCTTGGGGACGAAGGAATGGCTTACGAACAAAATACACCATTGTTCATTGATCAGCTGGAGCGTTTTGAAAAAACATTCGGTCTTAAACCTCTTTGGTTTCGAACGCGTGATGAGGTATTTCCAGTAGCATTACATAACATGCTCTGGGAGGCGGAAATTAATGCTCTTGGTTCATCTGTAGTTTGGCGAGGTGGTGATCTTCCACCAGTTACTAAAGGGGAAATTCTATCTATTCCCCACCATCGTGAAGATCGTATAAATTTAGCCGAATTGAAGAAACTAAACAAAGATCGAACATTTATTTCGGTGGAAACAATGCTGTTTGAAACAAAAGTGAAGGTTAAGAAGATACCCAAATGAACATTTTGGTTGTATTATACCCCGAATTTTAAAAAACAGTACAGTTCGCCATATGGGCTACTGTACTGTTTTTCATTTTGTTTTGGATGCCTTTTGAGCATTCTGGACTTTACGGCGTGCTTTTTTTCGTTCTTCTAGTTTCGCCTTATCTTCATCTGACTGCCTGTTGTACTTTGGAAGCACAAGAAGTTGATAAGCATTAACCGCAAGAAGTGGGAATAGCAACATTGTTACCCATGAATCGATATTTCCTGAACGTACCATCAGTGCGGGTAACCATTCAAGCGTTGTAATAACAATCATGAAAAACAGTGCTGGAATAAGTGTATATTTCTTTGTCCATTTCGCCTTAAAATAAGCCGTTATAGCCGATACAGCCACAAGTGTTACCAGCAATCCAAGATATAACATTGTTCGTCCTGTTTCACCCGTCGTCAATTGGAACCTGAAGAAGATGAGATCAAATAAAACAATCGCAATGATTAGAAGCTGAACCCAGTTCCATAAAGTAAGTGTTTTGAAGATATTTACACCGAATTGATGAATTGTCAAATAAGCAAAAAAGCCCATTTGTGCGACAACGCTCATGGTGAAACCTAGAAAAATTAACCATAGAAATGCACCTATGAATTGCCCGTACTCACCATTCGTTAAATATCCAGAAAAGAATTCCCAGCGGATAATAAGTCCTGCAATCCCCGTTACGAATCCTCCGATTAATAGTGCTGTAAAAAAGAATTTTACCCAATTTCGTATAGTCACGATAGTGTTCCTCCGTTTTTATTACTTCCAATAGTGTAACAACGTTTTCACGAAAAATCTATTTCATTAAACGTTTCATGCATATTTATCGTTGGATTGTGAACAATAAATGAAAATGCTTGTGGAAGGGAATTTGATTTCCATGAAAAAAAGAGTCCTACTACTATTATTTACAGTTTTTCTGCTGACAGCGTGTGGAGCGCAGCCGACAGCTCCAACATACGATGAAATGAAGAAAATGATGACCGATTCACTTCAGACCGAGGACGGAAAGAAAGCGGTTCGGCAAATGTTTGCTGACCCCGAATTCAAAGAACTGCTTATCTTGGAGCAACCTGTAGTAAAGAAATCCGTTGAAGATACGCTTCTTTCTAAAAAAGGAGAAGACTTTTGGAAAAAGACATTTGAAGATCCAAAATTCAACGAGAGTTTTGCTAAAAGTGTAAAAGAGCAGCAGCAAGAAATCATGAAGCAATTAATGGATGATGCTTCGTTCCAAAAACAAATGGAAGAATTTTTCTCCCAGCCAGACATGTTAAAACAGCTGGAAACAGTTACACAATCGGCAAATATGAAAAAGCATCTCGAAAAGGTCGTTCAAGAAACAATTAACAGCCCGTTAATGCAAACGAAGTGGCAAGAGCTCATTTTAAAAGCCGGGGATCCAAAGGCGGAAGAAAGTGGCGGTGGCAGTGGTGGTGGTGGCGGCGGTGGTGGTGGCGAATCTGAGAAAAGCAAAAGTGGAGGAGGCCAATAGCCTTCTCCACTTTCTCTGTTTTTCACTTTTCTGTTTTTGTAATAATAGTTGCCGCGATGTCCATGTAGATTTTTCCAATAGCATGGTCTTCTGCATAGACTGAAGGAGCAAAGTCTTCTTCATCCCAGTCTGGTTGACCTAGTGGAATCTGTCCTAACAACTCTGTGCGGAGTTCCTCGGCCAGCTTCACACCGCCGCCCTGTCCAAATACAAATTCACGTTCACCTGACGCTTTTGATTGGAACCAAGACATATTTTCAATAACTCCGAGCAATTCATGATCTGTTTGAAGCGCCATCGCTCCTGCACGCGCAGCCACAAATGCAGCTGTGGGATGCGGAGTTGTCACGACGATTTCTTTAGAAGTCGGAATCATTTGATGGATATCGAGTGCTACATCTCCTGTGCCGGGTGGCAAGTCGAGAAACAAGTAATCGAGATCCCCCCATTCAACGTCACGGAAGAATTGGTCAAGCGCTTTCCCCAGCATCGGGCCACGCCATACTACAGGCGCATTATCTTCAACGAAAAAACCCATCGAAATAACCTTGACACCAAGTCGCTCCACCGGGATTATCCGATCACCGCGAACCACTGGTAAATCAGTTACGCCCATCATATCAGGAACGCTGAATCCGTAAATATCCGCATCAATTAAACCGACTTTTTTCCCAAGCCTAGCTAGCGCTACAGCAAGGTTTACCGACACAGTCGACTTTCCTACGCCTCCTTTACCAGAAGCTATTGAAATGAATTCTACGTTACTCAATGGGGACAGAATATCTTGAGCTTCCGATTCTGTCACTTTTCCACGGAACTGTTCTAGCACCTCTGCCGGTAATTCTTCGAAACGGATACCGACGGAATCGGCTCCTGCACCTTTCAATGTATCGACAACTTGCGTTTGAAGACCCATTTGTTCGGCTGTGTTAATTTTTGCGATTGCGAGCTTGACACTGACATGTTTTTTCTCAGGCTTGATCGTCACGCCAATAATTCCACTCGTCTCCGCAAGCGTTTTATGTAAAAATGGATCTTTCAACTGTCCCAATAACTCACGTACTGCTTGTTCGTTCATCAATATAGACACCCCTTGGAGGTTAATTAATTCTTCCCCAAGTATAACATAGTATTCTGTTTTCAAGGATTGTTTTCAGCTCACCTTTCGTCCGCAGTATGAAACTCTATAATGCCTTCAGTTATTGCATTAGCCACTTTTCCTTGATACGCAGGATCTGTCAATAGAGCTCGTTCTTCGTTATTAGAGATAAAACCCGTTTCTACGAGGACTGCCGGAGTTGGTACTTTTTTCAACAAATAGACACCCTTTATCGCCATCGCAACCCTTTCCGTGTTTTTCAAATTCGTTCTAAATGATTCTTGAATTGATTTCGCCAAAAATTCACCGTTCGGATCTCCTTCGGGGTGATAGAACACTTGGGAACCGCGCCACTTTTCTTGGGGTATGGCATTGACATGCACACTGATGAACATATCCGGAGTTTCTTTAATCGCGATACTTTCCCTTAATTGCAAATCCGCCATTTTACGTTGCCTTATGGTTCCAAACGTTTCTTGCGGTGCATGTTCAGCCAAAGCATCACCGTCTTTCATCCGCGTCATGATAACAGTTGCCCCTTTCTTTTCAAGACGCTTTTTCAATTCATGTGAAATACTCAGAGTGATGTCACGCTCTACAACGTCTTCAAATGAAGCTCCTCCGTCCAATCCTCCGTGTCCAGGATCAATAAGAATCTTTACACCCCCGAGTTCTGCAGGCATGAAAAAGTTTCGATCAGACGAAGCATTCACCCCATACAGGACAACCACGAGAGAACATACAAAAAGCAAACAAATTACCAACCACCGTTTCATAGGGACACCGCCTTTTTCCCCACTATACGCAGGAATGCCGGCGGATATGTCCCACTTGAGACTGATGGAGAAAAAATTGAAAGTGATCAATTACGTCTCGGCGTAATTGCGTCCAGATTTTGAATCGAGCTCGCTAGATTGACTCCTTTCAAAATCTGTGACATCCGCCGAAGGCTTTATCAAGGAGGAATTGAAATTCATTCCTCCTTATTCAGCGGGCTTTCGACAACCACTGAACAGGAAAACAAAACAGCATTCATCTCTCACCTATGGAGGTGCGAGATGAATGCTGAATAAAGATAAAAAAAAGAGGAAACCAGTAAAGGTCCCTCTCAAAACTTACTTATTCAGTCGCGCCTTCCCATTCGAGCATGCCGCCTACCATATTTGTTACATCATAGCCTTCATCACCCAGGAACTCCGCTGCACGCCCGCTACGGCCGCCTGAACGACAAATGAGTATGTATGGCTTAGACCTATCTAACTCGTCCATACGGATCGGTACATCACCTAGAACGATGTGTTTTGACCCTGGTATCATTCCTACCGCTACTTCATCCGCCTCACGCACATCTATCAGGTTGAACTGTTCACCTTTCTCCAAACGTTCCTGTAACTCGGTTGTTGTGATCTCTTTCATAAAAATCATCCTTTCCCTTTTTCTATGTCTATACTTTAACACAGAAAAGCCCTTTTCCACGAATGGAGAAGGGCTTTTCTTAAATGCAATATTAACGTTTTGAGAACTGTGGTGCACGACGTGCGCCTTTAAGACCTGGTTTTTTACGTTCTTTCATTCTTGAATCACGCGTAAGAAGTCCTGCTGATTTAAGAGCCGCGCGGAAGTCAGGATCTACTGAAAGTAGAGCACGTGCAACTCCGTGACGGATTGCGCCAGCTTGTCCTGTGTATCCTCCGCCATCAACGTTTACAAGGATATCGTAGCTTCCAAGTGTTTCCGTTACTACGAGTGGTTGTTTGATGATTTCGCGAAGTGTTGCGAATGGTACGTAGTCTTCTACGTCACGTTTGTTGATGGTAATAGTGCCATCTCCAGGAACTAGACGTACACGAGCTACTGAGCTTTTACGACGGCCTGTGCCGAGATATTGTACTTGTGCCAAGTTATTTCCTCCTCTTAATTAACCGCGAAGTACGAATACTTCTGGTTGTTGTGCTGCGTGCGGGTGATCCGGTCCAGCGTATACGTTAAGTTTTCTGTATGTTTGACGGCCTAAAGGACCTTTTGGAAGCATTCCTTTAATTGCAAGTTCAAGCATTTTTGTAGGGTAGTTTGTACGCATTTCAAGAGCCGTACGTTGTTTCATGCTGCCCGTGTAACCTGAGTGACGGTAATAAATTTTGTCTTTCAATTTGTTACCTGTAAGATGTATTTTTTCTGCATTGATGATGATGACATGGTCACCTGTATCAACGTGTGGTGTGAACGTAGGTTTATGTTTGCCGCGCAAAAGTGATGCAACTTCAGAAGCAAGACGACCAAGCGTCTGTCCTTCAGCGTCGACAACGAGCCATTTACGCTCTACTTCGTGACCTTTAGCCATGAATGTTGTACGCATAATTTTATCCTCCTAAATGAATATCTATTCGTTCCCGTTTTCTCTATCCCTAAACACAATTTTACCTTCCGGGGCTTCTTTGTGGGGTTATTAGAAATACCATTACTCATCTTATCTCGAATACCACATTAAGTCAAGCATCTTTTCTAAATACACCAGGAAAAGTTGCCTCAGTCTTGATAGCTTACATTTTCAAGGTACAAACCGTGTGCTGGTGCGGTTTTGACGTTGGCTTTCCGACTGCGAGAGTCGAGTATCTGCTTGACGTCATCAGACGTCTTCCAACCGTTGCCCACAACAAGAAGCATACCTGCAATACTCCTAACCATATTATATAAAAAACCGTCACCTTCAATGGTCATGACGAGGTATTCACCTTTTTTTTCAAGTGTTAGCTGCCTCACCGTTCGGACTTTATTGGTCGTAGCGGTTTTTGAAGAACAGAAGCTTGTAAAGTCATGCGTCCCAATAAAATGATTCGCAGCAATTTTCATTGCTTCTATATCAGGATGTGACCTGCCTAAATGAACAGAAAAGTTACGCTCAAATGGACTATGCACCTCGCTATAAGACCACTTATAGACATACGTCTTTCCAGTAGCAGAATAGCGGGCATGAAAATCTTCGCTAACATAATCAGCTTGAATAATTCGTATATCTGTTGGAAGTAGAACATTCAACGCCAGTTGCCAGCGATCTGTCGGTAGTGACAGCGGAGTATCAAAATGAATGACTTGTCCTGTTGCATGAACACCGGAATCCGTCCTTCCACTTGCGACTGAAAAGATTTCCTTGTCCTTATGCATTTTCACAAGCGCCTTGTCAATTTCCGACTGCACCGTCCGCATACCCGGCTGTACCTGATACCCGGCGAAATGAGTACCATCATACGAAATTATCGCTTTCACACGCTTCCTATCCATTTACACGCCCCCTATGCCCTGAGTAGGAAGAGGACGACAATGAGAACGGCGAGTAAGCACATAATGGTTGTATCGCGCCAATGCCACTTCAACAGTCGGTACCTCGTCCTACCTGCGCCTCCACGATAGCCGCGGACTTCCATAGCGACTGCAAGGTCTTCAGCACGCTTAAACGCACTCACGAAGAGAGGAACAAGCAAAGGAATGACCGAACGGATTCGCTGCTTAATGGAGCCGGTGCTAATGTCCGAGCCCCTCGCCAATTGCGCTTTCAATATCTTATCCGTCTCATCCATCAATGTTGGAATGAAACGAAGTGAAATAGACATCATCAGTGCCAACTCATGTACAGGCAATTTAAACCGCTTGAATGGACCCAGTAGATCTTCCATCCCATCCGTTATTGAAATCGGCGATGTTGTCAGCGTCAGTATAGACGTGAGTAAAACGAGTACTAGAAAACGAATTGAAATGAAAATCCCTTGTCTTAATCCTTCTTCATAAATTTTAATGAATTTCCAGTCAACGAGCAAGGCTCCCTCTTTCGTGAAAAGAACATGCATGAGAAAGGTGAAAATAATTAGAAATAAAATGGGCTTTAAGCCGTTGAGAAGAAAATAGAGGCGTATTTTTGAACTGAAAATAACTAACACAGTAAATCCTAATAATAAAGCATAGGTCACTGCATTATTTGCAAGAAACACGCCAATGATAAATAGAAAAACAAATGACAGTTTCGAACGTGGATCGAGCTTATGAATAAATGAATTACCCGGGATAAAGCGACCGAAAATCATTTTCTCTAGCATTAACGGCCACCTTCTTCCGCAGCGGCAGTCGCAATGGCTTTTGCGAGCTGTTCTTCCGTAAGTGCCAGAGCATTAAGCGGACGGCCAATTAACTGTTCAATATCACGCTGAAATTTTACTGAACGCGGTAAACCGAGCCTGAAGGATGATAGTATCCCTTCATCTTCGAAAACTTTTTGCGGGCTGCCCGACAAGACTGAAGTTCCATCATGCATAACGATGATATTATCCGCATAACGTGCAGCATCCTCCATACTATGTGTGACCAGGATTGTCGTGAGGTTTTCCTCAGTATGCAGGCGATTAAATAACTCCATGATTTCACGGCGACCGCGCGGGTCAAGACCCGCTGTGGGTTCATCCAAAACGAGTACTGACGGTTTAAATGCTAGTACACCGGCAATCGCAACTCTGCGCATCTGGCCACCTGACAAATCAAAAGGAGACTCCTGTGCAACTTCTGCCGGCAAACCCAGCAATTTTATCAATTCATGTGCTCTTCTTCTAGCTTCTTCTTCAGGTACACCAAAATTCATAGGACCGAACATGATATCTTTCTCAACCGTCTCTTCAAAAAGTTGATGTTCAGGGAACTGGAATACAATTCCTACACGACTGCGGACTTCTTTCAAACCTTTTGCCTTCGTGCCTGCAGAAATCGTAGTATCACCTATTTGCACTACACCTTCTGAAGGCTTTAGCAAACCATTCAAATGCATAAGTAGTGTCGACTTTCCAGATCCAGTATGCCCAATTATGGCTGAGTAAGAACCCGATGGGATTGTCGCATTAACATTGTGCAAAGCCCTCTTTTCAAAAGGAGTGTCTTTCCCATACAAATACCCTACTTGCTGAAGTGAGATGTCCATAATTCATTCACCAACTCTTCTTCTGTCATATGCTCACCAGTAATCTCCATCCCAAGCTCCCGCAACATTACCGAAACCCGCAATGCAAATGGCAAGTCAAGACCTATTTCCTCAAGCTCCGCACCTTTGGCAAATATCTGCTCAGGCGTCCCAACTGACAAGACTTTTCCTTTGTTCATGACAATAATGCGGTCTGCAAGAAGCGCTTCTTCTAAGTCGTGTGTAATCGAAATAACGGTAAGACCCGTCTTACGCTTCAATTCTTCAACTAGATGAATGACTTCATTACGTCCTTGCGGATCAAGCATCGACGTTGCTTCATCCATAATTAGAAGTTTCGGATGTAAAGCGAGCGCTCCTGCAATGGCAACGCGTTGTTTCTGTCCGCCTGAGAGATGGTGCGGCTCATGATCTAGGAATTCACTCATATTAACCTGCTTAAGTGCTTCATGAACTCGAGTTACCATTTCATCATAAGGGACACCGTTGTTTTCCAATGCAAATGCAACATCATCTTGGACTGTTGAACCGACAAACTGATTATCTGGATTTTGAAAAACAAAACCCATCTGGGAACGAATCCCCCATAAATTCTCTTCTGTCAGTTTTTCATTGAATAAATTGACATTCCCTTCATCAGGAAACAGTAGTCCAATCATCATTTTGGCAAGTGTCGACTTACCTGAACCGTTATGGCCGACAATTGCTATCCATTCATCGTCATGTACCGTAAATGTCACGCCATCGATTGCTTTTTTCGTCTCCTCATTCTCACTTTGATAAGAATAAGATATATTATCCATCGACAGAATTTCCTTCATCGCCTTCCACCTCCGGCTACATTCACAGTATGTATACTACTAAGGATCCCCTGCAAGTTGACAGGGAATCCCATTTATCAATTATGCCTCGGCGTAATTGCGTCCAGATTTTGAATCGAGCTTGCTCGATTCAAAATCTGGGACATCCGCCGGAGGCTTTATCAGGGAGGAATTGAACTTCATTCCTCCTAGTTCAGCTGAATAAAGATAAAATTTAGACATTTAATTTTGGATAAAAAAAAGCGCGCACCTCATCCGAAGAAATGCGCTCATATCTATGACTGTTCCAGGTGCTCAATCCGGAACCGCGGATGAGGTGCGTAGAGCTAGACCAGACGTTAAAAACGACGATCGTAACACTCAGCTTTTAAAGGTGTCGTATAAATTTTTAAAAAAAGGGTGCAGCTCTGGGTACGCCAGACACACCCTCTGAAGATTTACTTAAGTACTCCTTCGGTGAAATTTCACCAAAGGCTATACTTGAGTTATCATTCGCATTCATCGCTCTACTTAAAAAAGGAGAAGACTACTGCTGAATGTTGTTAAACGAGTTCGATAACAACGACAGGTGCTCCGTCGCCGCGACGAGGTCCCATTTTCATGATACGTGTATATCCACCTTGACGCTCAGCGTAGCGTGGAGCGACATTATCAAAAAGTTTTTGGATTGCGAAGATTTCTGTCTCTTTGCCTTCATCGTCCGTCAATGTAACGAGTTCACGACGGATGAATTGTGCAACTTGTCGACGTGCATGCAAGTCTCCACGTTTTCCAAGCGTAATCATTTTCTCAACAACTGAACGCAATTCTTTCGCACGAGCTTCTGTCGTTTGAATACGTTCGTGGATGATAAGATCTGTAGCTAGGTCGCGAAGCATTGCTTTACGTTGTGAACTTGTACGTCCAAGTTTTCTGTATCCCATAGAAGTTTCCCTCCTTCAATCTATAAATTCGCTCAATCTTCCGTGCGTAACTCCAGGTTAAGCTCGTCCAACTTCGCTTTCACTTCTTCAAGTGATTTACGTCCGAGATTTCGTACTTTCATCATTTCATCCTCTGACTTGGTAGCAAGTTCAAGAACTGTATTGATGCCAGCACGTTTTAGGCAGTTGTATGATCTAACTGAAAGGTCGAGTTCTTCAATCGTCATCTCAAGCACTTTTTCTTTCTGATCTTCCTCTTTTTCCACCATGATTTCAGCAGTTTGTGCTTCATCTGTCATACCGACAAATATATTCAGATGCTCCGTCAAGATTTTCGCCCCGAGTGAAACAGCTTCTTTAGGACCGATGCTGCCATCTGTCCAAACATCAAGTGTTAATTTATCGAAGTTTGCCATTTGACCAACCCGAGTATTTTCCACTTGGAAGTTAACGCGTGAAACAGGAGTATAAATGGAGTCGATTGGAATAACGCCAATTGCGAGATCCTCACGTTTGTTTTGATCAGAACGTGCATAACCACGTCCACGTACAGCATACATACGCATGCGCAAGTGTCCGTTTTTACCAAGAGTCGCGATAGGAATTTCAGGATTCAACACTTCTACGTCACTATCATGTGTAATGTCCGCAGCTGTGACGACTCCTTCGCCTTTCACGTCTATCTCAATCACTTTCTCTTCATCTGAATAGATTTTAAGAGCCAGTTTCTTCACGTTCAAAATAATTGTTGCGACGTCTTCGACGACACCTTCAATTGTTGAGAATTCATGAAGCACGCCATCAATCTGAATCGATGTAACGGCAGCCCCTGGCAGTGAGGATAGAAGGATGCGGCGTAGGGAATTCCCCAAAGTATTTCCGTATCCACGCTCAAGTGGTTCGATGATGAACTTACCGAACTTGATGTCTTCGCCGATCATAACTGTTTCAATCTTTGGTTTCTCAATCTCGATCATTCATTTACCCTCCTTCAAAACGTCAAATGTATTGGCCGTTCCATATTGAAATCGATTATCATAGACGGCAAATTGCAATCGCACAATCATTTTTGACAAAAATTGTGTTTCTCAATCATATGGAGTAAAAGCCATTATACACGACGGCGTTTTGGCGGGCGGCATCCGTTATGTGGAACCGGTGTTACGTCTCTAATTGCAGTAACTTCAAGTCCTGCAGCCTGTAGTGAACGAATTGCTGCTTCACGTCCAGCTCCTGGACCTTTAACAGTAACTTCCAACGTTTTCAGACCATGCTCCATTGATGTTTTAGCAGCTGTTTCAGCAGCCATTTGTGCAGCAAATGGAGTTGATTTACGAGACCCTTTAAAGCCTAGTGCACCTGCACTTGACCAAGACAATGCGTTTCCTTGCATATCTGTAATTGTAACGATTGTGTTATTGAACGTTGAACGGATATGTGCAATCCCGGATTCAATATTCTTTTTCACACGACGTTTACGAGTTTGTTGTTTACGTGCCATGTTAAGAAGATACCTCCTTTACCTATTATTTTTTCTTGTTCGCTACTGTCCGTTTTGGACCTTTACGAGTACGTGCGTTGTTTTTCGTGTTTTGTCCACGAACGGGCAAGCCACGACGATGACGGATTCCACGGAAGCTACCGATTTCCATCAAACGTTTGATGTTAAGGGAAGTTTCACGTCGAAGATCACCTTCAACTTTAAGTGTGTCCATTTGTTCACGGATTTTATCGAGCTCAGCGTCTGTAAGATCGCGAACACGCGCGTCTTCAGAGACTCCAGCTGCTGCCAATACTTTCTGAGCAGTTGTTTTTCCGATTCCGAAAATGTAAGTTAATGAAATGACTACGCGCTTATCGCGCGGAACGTCTACACCAGCAATACGTGCCATATATATTGTGCACCTCCTTCAGAATTAGCCTTGTCTTTGTTTATGTTTTGGATTTTCACAGATTACCATTACTCGGCCGCGTCTGCGAATAATTTTACATTTTTCGCACATCGGTTTTACAGATGGTCTAACTTTCATCTTACCCAACCTCCTTCAATATTCCGGAGTTACAAAAGATTATTTGAAACGGTATGTGATACGACCACGTGTTAAATCATAAGGCGAGAGTTCCATTGTCACTTTATCGCCAGGTAGAATACGGATAAAGTGCATACGAATTTTGCCAGATACGTGCGCAAGTATTGTATGGCCGTTTTCCAGCTCTACTTTAAACATTGCGTTTGGCAACGTTTCGAGTACGGTTCCTTCAACTTCAATTACATCATCTTTCGCCATCAACCCAATCTCCCTTCTATATCCAATAAAGGTTCTCACCATCGAGCGGCATCAGTCGCCTTTAAAGCTTCCTTCAACATATGTCCGGATTGCATGAGTGATGTTCAAAAGAGGTCCGTCACATTCCGTTTCCCTTAAGTCAGTCCTCGACTTCTAGTTGTGGAAAATCGCGTCGAATTGGACACGACTGTCCAGAATGCCGTGGATGAGTTCCTAGTTGCTTTATACAGTTCTTTCCACGAAACATATTATACCTACTTGAGTAAGAAAATGCATTTCAAATGTATCAGAACATTAAATTGCTAAAATTCAACCAGTTATTACACCGGGCATCATATGCTTTTGCAGCTCGTTAAACGTTTTTTCGTTCGCCAATACTATACTGCCCAATTAATGGCATAAATATCTCAGTCCGAAAAAGATTACTTTTCGCTATCTTGAAGGATAACGTCCAGATCTTTGAAAACGTCCTTAATATCTTTCTGTCCATCTATGTTCACTAACACCTCTTTGGTATCGTAAAATGCCAAGAGTGGTGCCGTTTGATTCATATTTACTTCCAGACGGTTCGTGACAGTTTCCGGATTGTCATCGGCTCGCTGATAAAGTTCTCCGCCATCCTTATCACATACACCTTCAACCTTTGGAGGATTAAAAAGCAAATGATAGGATGTACCGCAAACTTTACAAATGCGGCGGCCTGTCAGCCTCGCGACAAGTTCTTCTTTCTCGACCTGGATATTGATGACGTGCTCAATTTTCCGACCCATGTCAGCCAAAAGCTGATTAAGTGCTTCAGCCTGAGGTACTGTACGCGGGAAACCGTCGAGCAAGAATCCGTTATCGCAATCGGATTTGCCTAATCTTTCACGAACAATTCCGATTGTCACTTCATCAGGGACAAGTGCTCCCTGATCCATGAACGATTTTGCTTTGACTCCAAGTTCCGTGCCTTCTTGAATAGCTGCACGGAACATATCGCCTGTAGAAATATGAGGGGTTCCGTACTTTTCGACAATTCTGTCTGCCTGTGTGCCTTTACCGGCTCCTGGCAGACCCATTAATACGATATTCATACGTATTGCACTCCCATTCATATTCAAATCACGAAGAGATGAACCTCCGCGAAGATTACTTCATGAACCCTTTATAATGCCTTTTCACAAGTTGTGATTCAAGTTGTTTCATCGTTTCAAGTGCAACCCCGACGACGATGATCAAACTCGTTCCTCCAATTTGCGCAGACTGTGGAAGGTTTGCGAAATTGATGAAGAAAATCGGCATGACTGCCACCGTAGCGAGGAATATCGCGCCAACGAATGTCAGTCTATACAAAGTGCTCGTTAGGTAATTTTGTGTATTTTGTCCTGGACGAATGCCCGGGATATAAGCGCCTTGATTCTTTAGATTATCTGCAATTTTCTCCGGATTCACCTGAATGAATGCGTAGAAGTATGTGAATGCAAGAATCAGTATCAGATAAAAGACCATTCCAACCGGTTTTGTATAATCAAACATAGTTGTAATTGCGGTCGTTACACTGTTAGTTCCAAAGAAGGTCGCAATTGATTGTGGTGTAATGAAAAATGCTGAAGCAAAGATTACCGGGATAACCCCCGCAGCATTAAGTTTCAATGGTAAGTGTGTCTGTTGGCCTGCAGTCGTTTGACTTCGTCCTGTGACACGTTTCGCATATTGAATTGGAATCTTCCGTAATGCTTCCTGGAAGTATATGACCAAGACAGTAATCGCAATGATCAAGAGGAGTAGAAGAGCCATAAGCGCAATTCTAATGAACAATGCATCGCCCGCTCCTTGGATCTGAGTTGCGTAAAGTTGGTTGACTGCATTTGGAATCGCTGCGACGATACCAGCAAAGATGATAATGGAAATACCATTCCCAACACCTTTTGCCGTGATCTGTTCACCGAGCCATAGAAGAAATGCAGTTCCTGCCGTCAATACGATCGCGATGACAACATATGTCGAAACACCTTCGTCTTTTATCAGCGAGCCGCCATACATTCGGTTGAAACCGAAAGACATTGCGATTGCTTGAATAAAGGCTAGGATTATTGTGAAATACCTAGTGAACTGTGCAAGTTTACGTCTTCCAACGTCACCTTGTTTCGCCCATTCGGCAAATTTTGGTACGACATCCATCTGCAATAATTGCACGATAATGGATGCGGTGATGTAAGGCATAATTCCCATTGCAAGAATGGAGAAGTTTGCAAGAGCTCCACCGCCAAATACATTCAGTAAGCCGATAAGGTTATTATCAGTTTGCTGTAAAGCAGTCGCATCAACGTTTGGTACTGGTATAAATGTTCCTAATCTAAAGATGACAAGAACAAGCAATGTGAAGAATATTTTAGACCGTATGTCTTTAACGCGCATAAAATTAGCGATCGTCTGAAACATTAAATCACCTCGGTCTGTCCGCCCGCCTTCTCGATTGCTTCCTTAGCAGAAGCAGAGAATTTGTGAGCTCTGACAGTAATCTTTTTCTCAAGAATTCCGTTACCCAGAATCTTAATACCTGATTTAGCGTTGCTCACGATGCCTGATTCAATTAGTAGTTCAGGCGTTACTTCTGTGCCTTCGTCGAAACGATTAAGTGTGTCAAGGTTTACAATTGCATAATCCTTGCGATTGATGTTCGTAAAACCACGTTTAGGTAGTCTTTGGAAGAATGGAATTTGTCCACCCTCGAATCCAAGACGTACGCCACCGCCCGAACGGGAGTTTTGTCCGCCATGACCTCTACCGGAAGTTTTACCAAAACCAGAACCGATTCCGCGTCCAATACGTTTACGTTTTGTACGAGAACCTTCAGCAGGTTTCATAGTGTGTAATTTCATCTTATTGGCACCTCCTTATTCAAAAAGTCGATAATTATTGTTCAGTGATCGTAACTAGGTGGTCGACTTTGCTAATCATGCCGCGAATAGCAACATTATCCTGATGTTCGACCGTTTGGTGTAATTTGCGAAGTCCAAGTGCTTCGATTGTTTTACGTTGTGCAGGTTTCGCACCGATAGTGCTTTTTGTAAGGGTGATTTCAAGTTTATTCGCCATTGTATTTCCCCCCTTAACTGTACAGTTCTTTCACGGTTTTACCGCGCAATTTAGCAACATCTTCAGCGCGTTTCAAATTCGTTAATCCTTCGATTGTTGCACGAACCATATTAATAGGTGTGCTTGAACCAAGTGATTTTGAAAGGATATCCGTGATGCCTGCAAGTTCAAGTACCGCACGGACAGGTCCGCCGGCGATAACTCCAGTACCTGGAGCTGCTGGTTTGATGAGGATTTTTCCTGCACCAAAGTGTCCAAGAATTTCGTGCGGAGTTGTTCCTTTGACCATTGGTACAACGATCAAATTCTTCTTCGCATCTTCGATAGCTTTACGGATTGCATCCGGAACTTCTTGTGCTTTACCAGTACCGAAACCGACACGGCCATTTTTATCTCCGACAACGACGAGAGCAGTGAAACGGAAACGACGTCCGCCTTTCACAACTTTCGCTACGCGGTTAATCGTAACTACGCGTTCTTCGAATTCACTTTTATTCTGATCATTACGACGCATGAAATGTGTCCCTCCTTCTTAATTAAAATTCCAGACCGTTTTCACGAGCTGCGTCCGCAAGAGCTTTCACACGGCCGTGGAATAAGTAGCCGCCACGGTCAAATACTACCGCTTTAACGTCTTTTTCTACAGCTTTCTTTGCAATCATCTCGCCGACTTTTACTGCTGCTGCAGTGTCCGCTTTGGATTCAGATTCGAACTCTTTATCCATTGAAGAAGCACTAACAATCGTTACTGCATTTACGTCATCTATCAATTGAGCATAGATATGCTTGTTTGAACGGAATACGTTTAGACGTGGACGTGCTGCAGTCCCGCTAATTTTGTTACGAACCCGTGTATGACGTTTCTTACGAGTAGCGTTTTTATCTTTTTTCGTAATCATCGTGATCACTCCTTCCGGATGCCTTAAGCGGCATTATTTACCTGTTTTACCTTCTTTACGACGGACAACTTCACCTTCGTAGCGAATTCCTTTGCCTTTATATGGCTCTGGTGGACGTACTTTTCTGATGTTTGATGCAAGAGCACCTACGCGTTCTTTATTGATACCGCGGACAGTGATCTTAGTGTTAGCAGGAACTTCAACTTCAATTCCTTCTTCGGGTGTAAATTCAACCGGGTGAGAATAACCAACGTTCAATACAAGTTTAGGACCTTGAAGGGAAGCACGGTAACCTACACCGACTAGTTCAAGTTTACGTTCAAAACCTTGTGAAACGCCAATCACCATATTGTCGAGAAGTGAACGCGTCGTTCCGTGAATAGAACGGTGTTCCTTGGATTCAGAAGGACGGACCAAAGTGATCACATTGTCTTCCTGCTCGATTTTAATATCCGTGTTAAATGTGTTTGTAAGTTCGCCTTTAGGACCTTTAACAGTAACGAAGTTACCTTCTGTGATGGTAACTGTCACGTTTTCAGGTACCTCAATCGGCTTTTTGCCAATACGGGACATTCAATTGCACCTCCATTCAATTGTTACGAATTACCAGACGTAAGCTACTACTTCTCCGCCTACTTGTTTAGCGCGTGCTTCCTTGTCAGTAAGAACGCCATTTGATGTGGAAACGAGGGCGATACCAAGACCATTCAACACTTTTGGAACTTCGCTTGTTTTTGCATAAACACGAAGACCAGGTTTTGAAATACGTTTAAGACCAGTGATGACACGCTCGTTATTTTGACCATATTTAAGGAAAATGCGGATGATACCTTGCTTGTTATCTTCTACATATTCAACATCGCGTACGAAACCTTCACGTTTCAAGATTTCTGCAATTTCTTTTTTCATGTTTGAAGCAGGTACTTCAAGCTTCTCGTGACGAACCATATTGGCGTTACGGATGCGTGTAAGCATATCTGCGATCGGATCACTCATTGTCATTACATTTACCTCCTTCCCAAATTTAGGGGTTTACCAGCTGGCTTTTTTGACGCCAGGAATTTGTCCCTTATACGCTAGTTCGCGGAAACAAATACGGCAAAGCTTGAATTTCCGGTATACAGAATGCGGACGGCCACAACGCTCGCAGCGTGTGTATGCCTGTACTTCGAATTTCGGTGTACGTTTTTGTTTAGCAATCATTGACTTTTTAGCCACGTTTACGCCTCCCTCTTATTTACTTCTGGAACGGCATGCCGAACTGCGTTAATAACTCATGTGCTTCTTCGTCCGAGTTTGCAGTCGTAACGATGACGATATCCATACCGCGTATTTTAGAAACTTTATCATAGTCGATTTCAGGGAAAATTAGTTGCTCTTTAACACCAAGTGTATAGTTACCGCGACCATCGAATGCTTTCTTCGAAACACCACGGAAGTCACGTACTCGGGGTAGAGAAACAGATATTAGCTTATCTAGGAATTCGTACATACGCTCACCGCGTAATGTAACTTTTGTTCCGATAGGCATACCTTCACGGAGACGGAATCCCGCGATTGATTTCTTCGCTTTTGTGATGACCGGCTTTTGACCGGAAATGATTGTTAGATCTTCCACTGCCGCATCTAGTGCTTTCGTGTTTTGAACAGCGTCACCAACACCCATGTTAATAACGATTTTATCTACTTTAGGGACTTGCATAACTGATGTATATTCAAACTTGCTCATTAGAGCAGGTGTGACTTCGTTTTTAAACTTATCTTTTAAACGGCTCATCTGTTGGACCTCCTTTCATCCGTTACTTATTTGTCCAGTAATTCCCCGGATTTTTTAGCAACACGAACTTTTTTGCCATCTTCGATCTTGTAACCTACGCGAGTTGGCTCGCCTGTTTTAGGATCGATTAACATGACGTTTGATACGTGGATAGCTGCCTCTTGGCTCACAATTCCACCTTGAGGATTCTCCTGGTTAGGTTTCGTATGCTTCTTGACGATGTTAACACCTTCAACAAGTACACGATCCTTTTTAGGGAAAGCCACTAAAATCACACCGGTTTTACCTTTGTCTTTACCAGTGATGACCATAACTTTATCACCTTTTTTAACATTCATTCTGTCGCACCTCCTTGATTGGCACTATCATGTAATTAAAGAACTTCAGGAGCGAGTGAAATGATTTTCATGAAGTTGCTGTCACGAAGTTCGCGAGCAACCGGTCCGAAAATACGTGTTCCACGTGGGCTCTTGTCGTCACGGATAATAACACAAGCATTTTCATCAAATGTAATGTAAGTTCCGTCTTTACGGCGTACTCCGCTTTTCGTGCGGACGATAACAGCCTTGACGACTTCACCTTTTTTAACAACGCCACCTGGTGTTGCTTTTTTTACCGTAACTACAACAACATCACCGATGTTTGCTACTTTACGGCCTGTACCGCCTAATACTTTAATTGTTAAAACTTCACGAGCGCCTGAGTTGTCGGCGACTTTCATACGACTTTCCTGTTGAATCATTGAGGCTACCTCCTCCCGGATTTATATATCCGAACGTTATTAGATGATGACCGCTTTTTCGACTACTTCAAGTAGACGGAATCGTTTTGTTGCCGATAATGGACGAGTTTCCATAATACGAACAACATCACCGATTTTCGCTTCATTCAGCTCATCGTGGGCCTTGAATTTTTTAGAGTACTTAACACGTTTACCGTATTTAGCATGTTTCTTCTGTGTTTCGATCATTACAGTAACTGTTTTATCCATTTTGTCGGATACAACGCGGCCTGTATACACTTTGCGTTGGTTACGCTCCTCAGTCATGGCTGCAACCTCCTTCATCAGTTATTTGCACTGATTTCTCTTTGACGTATTACAGTTTTCATGCGCGCAATCGATTTACGAACTTCTCGGATGCGTGCAGTGTTTTCTAATTGACCTGTCGCGAGTTGGAAGCGAAGGTTGAAAAGCTCTTCTTTCAGTGATTTCACTTTTTGCTCAATCTCTGCAGTTGTCAGATCACGAATTTCATTAGCTTTCATTAGATTCACCACCAATTTCTTCACGTTTTACAAACTTAGTTTTGATAGGAAGTTTGTGAGATGCAAGGCGAAGCGCTTCACGCGCAACTTCTTCCGGTACACCTGCTATTTCGAACATAACTCTACCAGGTTTAACAACTGCTACCCAGCCTTCTACAGCACCTTTACCGGAACCCATCCGGACTTCAAGAGGCTTCTTCGTATATGGTTTATGCGGGAAAATGTTGATCCAAACTTTACCGCCACGTTTCATGTAACGTGTCATTGAAATACGTGCTGCTTCGATTTGACGGCTTGTAATCCATGCCGCATCAACCGCTTGTAGACCGTATTCACCGAATTGAACTGTTGCTCCGCCTTTTGTAGTACCGCGCATTTTACCACGGAATACACGACGATATTTAACTCGTTTAGGCATTAACATAATTAGTTGCCTCCTTCCTCAGAGATCTTCTGTTTCTTCACTGGAAGGACTTCTCCACGGTAAATCCATACTTTAACGCCAAGCTTACCAAATGTAGTATCTGCTTCAGCATGTGCATAATCAATATCTGCACGTAATGTATGGAGAGGGACAGTACCTTCACTGTAATGTTCCGAACGAGCTATGTCAGCCCCGCCAAGACGACCAGAAACCTGTGTTTTAATTCCTTTAGCACCAGAACGAATCGTACGTTGAATCGCTTGTTTTTGTGCGCGGCGGTATGATACGCGAGTTTCTAGTTGACGAGCAATTGACTCTGCAACTAATTTAGCATCAAGATCTGCACGTTTAATTTCAATGATGTTGATGTGAACGCGTTTACCAGTGATTTCGTTCAGTTGTTTACGAAGTGCTTCAACCTCAGTACCACCTTTACCAATAACCATACCTGGTTTAGCAGTGTGAATGCTGATGTTAACACGCTTTGCAGCACGCTCAATTTCCACTTTAGAAACAGACGCTTCTATAAGACGCTTTTCAATGTATTCACGGATTTTCAAATCTTCGTGTAAGAGAGTCGCATAGTCTTTTTCTGCGTACCATTTAGACTCCCAGTCACGGATGATACCGACCCGTAAACCGTTAGGATGTACTTTTTGACCCACGAATTATCCCTCCTTCTTTTCAGATACCACTAAAGTAATGTGGCTCGTACGCTTGTTAATCGCACTTGCGCGTCCTTGTGCGCGTGGTCGGAAACGTTTCATAGTCGGACCTTCATCAACGAATACTTCGCTTATGAATAGGTTTTCGACGTCCATTTCGTAGTTATGTTCAGCATTTGCAATCGCTGATTTCAAAACTTTTTCTACAACCGGAGATGCCGCTTTCGGCGTCAGGCGTAGAATTGCGATAGCTTCACCGACTTTTTTGCCCCGGATAAGATCAACGACCAAACGGACTTTGCGAGAAGCAATACGGACTGTGCGGGCAGTAGCTTTTGCTTGTTGCATCAGAAATAACCTCCTCTCAAATTAACGTCTTGTTTTCTTATCGTCAGCGCCATGACCTCTGTATGTGCGCGTTGGTGCAAATTCACCCAGTTTATGACCTACCATATCTTCAGTAACATAAACAGGAACATGTTTACGTCCGTCGTATACAGCAATTGTCATTCCGATGAATGTCGGGAAGATAGTTGAACGGCGTGACCAAGTTTTGATAACCTGTTTTTTCTCGGAATCCTTTTGTGCTTCAACCTTCTTCATTAGATGATCGTCTACAAATGGTCCTTTTTTCAAGCTGCGGCCCATGTCGGAACCTCCCTCCGTGTCTGTACTACGGTCCATTCGTTGAACCGCAGTGCATTCAAATTATTTCTTGCGGCGACGAACGATAAGTTTGTCGGATTTGTTGTTTTTCTTACGTGTTTTATATCCAAGTGTCGGTTTACCCCAAGGAGTAACCGGCGATTTCATACCGATACCAGTTTTACCTTCACCACCACCGTGTGGGTGATCGTTAGGGTTCATGACAGAACCACGAACTGTTGGGCGTTTACCCATCCAACGTGAACGTCCTGCTTTACCGATATTGATAAGTTCGTGTTGCTCATTACCAACTTGACCAATTGTCGCGCGGCATGTTGCAAGAATCATGCGAACTTCTCCAGATTGAAGACGTACAATTACATACTTGTCTTCTCGGCCTAATAGTTGTGCAGAAGTTCCTGCAGAACGTACTAGTTGTCCGCCTTTACCTGGTTTCATTTCGATGTTGTGGATTGTAGTACCCATTGGAATGTTTTCAAGTGGAAGTGAGTTACCCACTTTGATATCTGATTCCGGGCCTGACATAATCATTGCTCCAACTACTAAACCTTTTGGAGCAAGAATGTAGCGTTTCTCTCCATCTACATAATTGATTAGAGCAATGTTAGCTGAACGGTTTGGATCGTATTCGATCGTAGCAACGCGTCCTGGTATGCCATCTTTCCGTCGTTGGAAATCGATGACACGGTATTGGCGCTTGTGGCCTCCACCTTGGTGACGAACAGTAGTCCTACCAGTGTTGTTACGGCCGCCTTTCCGCTTAAGCGGTGCAAGCAATGATTTTTCCGGTTTGTCAGTAGTAATCTCAGCAAAATCGGATGTAGTCATGTTACGGCGTCCGTTGGAGGTAGGTTTGTATTTCT
Source organism: Sporosarcina sp. Y1004 (assembly GCF_057669665.1). Classification (NCBI taxonomy): domain Bacteria; kingdom Bacillati; phylum Bacillota; class Bacilli; order Caryophanales; family Caryophanaceae; genus Sporosarcina; species Sporosarcina sp. Y1004. Next base: position 74,218 of record NZ_JBYHFQ010000001.1, read on the forward strand.
TAATCGCCATTTGTGTTCCCTCCTTCGTATAATTAGATATCTATTAGTCGTTCAAATTACATTTCGAAAAGTTCAATGTCTTTTGAGTCAGCAGTTAGTGTAACAATCGCTTTGCGGCGTCTGTTCGTATAACCAGAATGCTTACCCATACGCTTAAGTTTACCTTTGTAATTCTGTACGTTCACTTTATCAACTTGAACACCGAAGACTTCTTCGATAGCTTGCTTAATATGTGTTTTATTAGCGCGCGTGTCAACTTCGAAAGTGTACTTTTTGAATTCCATTTGTTCAGAAGTACGCTCGGTAATGACCGGACGTTTTAGAATATCACGTGCTTCCATTAACCAAGCACCTCCTCTATTTTTTGCACCGCTGCTTTTGTCATAACAAGTTTGTCGTGACCAATAAGGTCAAGTACATTGATACCTGTAGCTGTTACTACACTTATTCCAGGGATGTTACGTGCGGACAATGCCACAGTTTCATCTAGGTCTGCAGTTACAATCAATGCTTTTCTGTCAATCGAAAGATCAGCAAGTACTTTGATGAATTCTTTTGTTTTTGGTGCTTCGAATGTTAGTCCTTCAAGAATGATTACTTCTTCGTCGCGAACTTTCGTAGAAAGTGCTGAAAGAAGAGCCAACCTGCGGACTTTCTTCGGTAATTTGTAGCTGTAGCTTCTTGGAGTTGGACCGAATACGATACCGCCTCCACGCCATTGTGGTGATCGAATCGAACCTTGACGGGCACGACCTGTACCTTTTTGGCGCCATGGCTTACGTCCACCACCAGCTACTTGTCCGCGACTTTTCACTTTATGGTTACCTTGACGCAATGAAGCACGTTGGCTAACTAATGCTTCGAATAAAACAGATTCATTCGGCTCGATGCCAAAGATTGCTTCATTTAGCTCGATGTCTCCGACAGAAGTTCCTGCCTGATTTAATACGGTTACTTTAGGCATTCCTGTTTCCTCCTTCCTTTAGTAGTTAGTTCCCTTTGATTGCGCTGCGCACTTGTAGAAGTGATTTGCGTGCTCCAGGAACGTTACCTTTAACTAGTAACAAGTTACGTTCAGTGTCAACCCGTACAATTTCAAGGTTTTGAACTGTTACTGTTTTACCGCCCATACGGCCCGGCATTTTTTTACCTTTGAATACACGTTGTGCATCTACAGATCCAATTGAACCTGGTGCGCGGTGATGACGTGATCCGTGAGTCATAGGTCCGCGTGAATATCCGTGACGCTTGATAACACCTTGGAACCCTTTACCTTTTGATGTGCCTGTAATATCAACGATATCGCCTTCAGCGAAAGTATCGACTTTGACTTCTTGACCAATTTCGTAGCCACTAACGTCTAATTCGCGGAATTCACGAATGAAGCGCTTAGGTGCAGTATCAGCTTTTGCAACGTGCCCTTTTTCAGGTTTGTTAGCAAGCTTTTCGCGTTTATCTTCAAATCCGATTTGGATTGATTCGTAGCCGTCCGTTTCTTTTGTCTTCTTTTGAAGAACAACGTTTTGTCCAGCTTCAATCACAGTTACCGGGATAAGATCTCCGTTTTCAGCAAAAATTTGCGTCATACCGAGTTTTCTTCCCAAGATTCCTTTGGTCATTTAGTCCACCTCCTGAATTAATGTGTGTTTTATTTAGTATCGATTAAAGTTTAATTTCAATGTCTACGCCTGATGGTAAATCGAGTTTCATTAAAGCATCGACAGTTTGTGGTGTCGGATTAACGATATCGATAAGACGTTTATGAGTACGCATTTCGAACTGTTCGCGCGAATCTTTGTATTTATGTACCGCACGAAGAATCGTGTAGACAGTTCTTTCAGTCGGTAGTGGAATCGGACCCGATACACTAGCACCCGAACGTTTTGCTGTTTCTACGATCTTTTCAGCCGATTGATCAAGAATTCTATGATCATATGCTTTTAAACGAATACGAATCTTTTGTTTTGCCATTATTTTCCCTCCCTTGCGCCTATTTTGTTATAGACATTCTCCGCGAAAATTTCCCACACACATGCCATGGCAAAGCGGCCTGGTGTGTCGGCAACCTCTCGCTTCATCGCAGTCAAAGACCAACATTCAATATTATACACAAAGAAAAAGAATCTCGCAAGTGTTTTGGCGGAATTCTTTTTCTCAACTTTATTATTATAATTCTTTCTCTCCATTTTTGCAACACAGAGCTTAATAGTCCGAAAAATTTATTTATCAGTTTAGATACATTACTGTTATCCATCCGAACACCAACAACGGAATGTTGTAATGAATGAACGTTGGTACACATGTGTCCCATATATGATTATGCTGACCATCCACGTCAAGTCCAGCAGTCGGTCCAAGTGTAGAGTCAGATGCAGGCGAGCCTGCGTCTCCCAGGGCCGCTGCAGTTCCTATGAGTGCGATGATTGATAACGTACTGAAACCGAAGGCCATACTAAGCGGTACAAAGATTGAAGTGATAATTGGAATCGTAGCAAATGATGATCCTATGCCCATCGTGACAATCAAACCGACCATAAGCATTACAAAAGCAGCGATTCCTTTACTGTCACCAAGAACGGTACTTGCATATTCCACAAGCGTAACAATATGACCCGTCTCTTGAAGCACAGCAGCAAATCCATTCGCCGAAATCATAACGAAGCCGACAAATGCCATCATGCGCATTCCTTCATTGATAAGACCATCAGCATCTTTCCATTTTAGTGCCCCTGTAATATATAGAATTGTGATACCGGTTACGGCACCTGCAATCATCGAATCTGTTGGTATTTGTACTGCAAGGGTACCGATAAGCGCTACCACTGTAAAGACGATATTGCGTTTCTTCACAATAACTACCTCTTCGGCAAATTCAATTCGCTTATCCGCATACTCTCTTGGTTTACGATAAGAGAAGAAGATCGCAATCAGTAGTCCAACCACCAGGCCCAGAACAGGAAATGCCATTGCTTTTGGGATATCTGCCATGTTGATTGCTAGTCCAGATGCTTCCATTTGAATAGCGAGAATCTCGTGGAAGATGAATCCATAGCCATATGGCAGTAGGATATATGGAGCCGTTAATCCAAATGTTAGTACGGAAGCAATTAAACGACGATCCACTTTCAACAAATTTAAAATATGTAGAACTGGCGGTACTATTAACGGTATGAATGCAATATGAATAGGTATAAGATTTTGTGAGAACAAAGCCATCGTTAGAAGAACTAATATAATTAGAACTTTCCCGAGACCCGTTCGATCCGCTTCCCCATCTCTCTTTACAATTCGTAGCATTGCAGCTACCAGTAGCTGTGGAATACCAGTTTTAGAGATGGCAACAGCAAATCCGCCCAGTAGCGCGTAACTTAGGGCAATGGTTGCACCGGCTCCTAGCCCACCCGTAAATGAAGTAATCGTCTCATTTAATGACAAACCACCTGCAAATCCGCCAATAATTGCTCCTGCAACAAGAGCCAACACGACGTTAACCCGCAGTAAACTTAGTATGAGCATTATTCCTACAGCAATTAGTACAGCGTTCATGTATTTTCCTCCCGAATGTTTCTTTAGTCAGTTAAAGCGTTGAAGTGACTACATTAAGATAACAAAGGGTGTTTCATCTGTCAATGGAAATTCAAGGACAAAAAAATCCCGCCACAAAGGGCGGGATTTAAAAGGTGACGAATTATTTAATGATTGTTGCTACAACGCCAGCGCCTACAGTACGTCCACCCTCACGGATAGAGAATTTAGTACCTTCTTCAAGAGCGATTGGAGCAATCAAATCGATTGTCATTTCAACGTTATCGCCAGGCATAACCATTTCTACGCCTTCTGGAAGCTCGATAACACCAGTCACGTCAGTTGTACGGAAGTAGAACTGTGGACGGTAGTTTGAGAAGAATGGAGTATGACGTCCACCCTCTTCTTTTGAAAGAACATAAACTTCAGATGTAAATTTAGTGTGTGGAATGATAGTACCTGGTTTAGCAAGTACTTGCCCACGTTGGATATCGTCACGTGATACACCACGAAGTAGTGCACCGATGTTGTCGCCAGCTTCTGCATAGTCAAGAAGTTTACGGAACATTTCTACGCCTGTTACAGTAGTAGCTTTTGGTTCTTCAACGATACCGATGATATCAACAACATCACCGATTTTAACTACTCCACGCTCAACGCGACCAGTAGCAACAGTTCCACGTCCTGTGATTGAGAATACGTCCTCAACAGGCATCATGAATGGTTTTTCAGTATCACGTGGTGGTGTAGGGATATATTCATCAACAGCATTCATAAGCTCCATGATTTTATCTTCCCAAGCTTCTTCACCTTCAAGTGCTTTAAGAGCAGATCCTTTGATGACAGGAATGTCATCGCCAGGGAAATCGTATTCAGAAAGAAGGTCACGAATTTCCATTTCTACTAATTCAAGAAGTTCTTCGTCATCAACCATGTCACATTTGTTCATGAAGACAACTAGGTAAGGAACACCTACTTGACGTGAAAGAAGAATGTGCTCACGTGTTTGTGGCATAGGGCCGTCAGCTGCAGAAACAACTAGGATACCGCCGTCCATTTGAGCTGCACCAGTGATCATGTTTTTAACGTAATCCGCGTGACCTGGGCAGTCAACGTGTGCGTAGTGACGTGTTGCAGTTTCATATTCAACGTGTGAAGTATTGATTGTGATTCCGCGTTCTTTTTCTTCAGGTGCGTTGTCAACGTCAGCATATGATGCTGCAGTTCCACCTAATTTTTTTGCAAGAACTGTTGCAATTGCTGCAGTTAGTGTTGTTTTACCATGGTCGACGTGACCAATTGTACCTACGTTAGCATGCTGCTTGGAACGGTCGAATTTTTCTTTTCCCATTATGGAAATCCTCCTCGAAATATAAAAGTTATTTTTGTTTTTATATATAGTTATAGGTGTTAAAGGGGGGCCCCCCTTTAACTGCCCATATCTACTACTTACATTTTAATTAGAAACAAATTAGAATGCTATTATTCGCCTTTGTTTTTCTTGACAATTTCTTCTGCAACTGATTTCGGCACTTCTTCATAGTGATCAAATGCCATTGAGAAGTTTCCGCGTCCTTGTGTGTTAGAACGTAGAGATGTTGCGTAACCAAACATATTAGCTAGTGGAACCATTGCACGAACTACTTGTGAATTACCACGAGCGTCCATTCCTTCTACACGGCCACGGCGTGATGTAACATCACCCATGATATCGCCCATGTATTCTTCAGGAATTTGAACTTCTACTTTCATCATCGGTTCAAGTAGAACTGGGTTAACTTTTGATACAGCGTTTTTAAGTGCCATAGAAGCAGCAATTTTAAACGCCATTTCATTGGAGTCGACATCATGATAAGAACCGTCAAATAGACGAGCTTTAATGTCAATCAAAGGATAACCAGCAATTACACCATTATCTAGTGAATCACGGATACCTGCTTCAACTGCAGGGATATATTCACGTGGAACTGATCCCCCAACGATGTTGTTAATGAATTCAAATCCTTTTCCTTCTTCGTTAGGAGAGAATTCGATCCAAACGTGACCAAACTGTCCACGTCCACCGGATTGACGCACGAACTTACCTTCAACTTCCGCCGAAGAACGGAATGTTTCACGATAAGATACTTGCGGTGCTCCGACGTTAGCTTCAACGTTGAATTCACGACGCATACGGTCTACAAGAACGTCAAGATGCAATTCACCCATACCAGCGATGATTACTTCTCCTGTTTCTTGGTCTGTATGTGCGCGGAATGTAGGGTCTTCCTCTTGAAGCTTAGCAAGAGCCATACCCATTTTATCTTGGTCGGCTTTCGTTTTCGGTTCAACAGAAAGTGAAATTACTGGTTCTGGGAAGTCCATTGACTCAAGAATTACAGGCGCGCTAGCATCACATAGTGTGTCACCAGTTCCTGTATCTTTAAGTCCAACTGCAGCAGCAATTTCCCCTGAATGTACTTCAGAGATTTCTTCACGTGAGTTAGCATGCATTTGTAGAATACGTCCTACGCGTTCACGCTTACCTTTTGAAGCATTCTGTACGTATGATCCTGATTGAAGAACACCGGAATACACACGGAAGAATGTTAGTTTACCTACATAAGGATCCGTCATAACTTTGAAAGCTAATGCCGAGAAGGGCTCTGAATCGTCTGAGTGACGCTCAACTTCTTCATCAGTTTCAGGATTTGTTCCTTTCATAGGCGGGATGTCAAGTGGAGATGGAAGATAGTCGATAACAGCATCAAGAACAAGTTGTACACCTTTGTTTTTGAAAGCAGTCCCACATACAACCGGATAGAATTCAACAGCTAATGTCGCATTACGAATCGCTTTTTTGATTTCATCGTTTGTAATTTCTTCTTCATCCAAGAATTTATTCATAAGTGCTTCATCGAATTCAGCAACCGCTTCAATTAGTTTTTCACGGTATTCTGCAGCTTGCTCACGATATTCTTCTGGAATTTCTCTAACTTCAGCGTTTAGGCCTGTATCATCATCGTAGAAAACTGCGTTCATTTCAACTAAATCGATAATTGCAGCGAAAGTATCTTCCGCACCAATCGGCAATTGAATTGGATGTGCGTTTGCTCCAAGACGGTCTACAAGAGTACCTACTGAATAAAGGAAATCAGCACCTGTTTTATCCATTTTGTTAACGAAAACTAGACGTGGAACGCCGTAGTTTGTCGCTTGACGCCAAACTGTTTCTGTTTGTGGTTCAACACCCGATTGAGCGTCAAGCACTGTTACAGCTCCATCAAGAACACGAAGTGAACGTTCAACTTCAACAGTGAAGTCTACGTGACCCGGAGTATCAATGATGTTTACGCGGTGGTTTTTCCATTCAGCCGTTGTAGCAGCTGAAGTGATTGTGATTCCGCGTTCTTGCTCCTGCTCCATCCAGTCCATTTGAGATGCACCTTCGTGCGTTTCCCCGATTTTGTGGATTTTACCAGTGTAATAAAGTATCCGTTCAGTTGTCGTTGTTTTACCAGCGTCAATGTGAGCCATGATACCAATGTTACGTGTATTCTCTAAGGAGAATTTTCTAGCCATTATATGATCTCCTTCCGTCTCGGATTAGAGTAGTTATGAATCGCTTGAGCTTACCAGCGATAGTGAGCGAATGCTTTGTTAGCATCAGCCATTTTGTGCATTTCTTCACGGCGTTTCACAGAAGCACCAGTGTTGTTGGAAGCATCAAGGATTTCATTCGCAAGACGTTCTTCCATTGTTTTTTCTCCGCGTGTGCGTGAGTAGTTAACAAGGTAACGAAGTCCAAGAGTTGTACGGCGATCAGGACGTACTTCAACTGGTACTTGATAGTTTGCTCCACCTACACGGCGTGCTTTAACTTCAAGAACTGGCATTACATTAGTAAGTGCCGCTTCGAATACTTCAAGTGGATCTTTTCCAGAACGTTCTTTCACTAGCTCGAACGCACCATAGAGGATTTTTTGAGATGTACCTTTTTTACCGTCAACCATCATTTTATTAATAAGACGTGAAACGAGCTTCGAATTGTAAATCGGATCCGGAAGTACGTCACGTTTTGCAACAGGGCCTTTACGTGGCATGTTGTATTCCTCCTTTCAAGTTTTTAAGCGTTTGCCGCTTAAATAACCATCAATCATCATTTTTTAAGCGGGTTTTGCTTAACTATCATTTTGAATTTATGTTGTGTAATTAGTTTTTCTTAGCTTTTGGTCTTTTAGCTCCGTACTTAGAACGGCTTTGTAGACGTCCAGTTACACCAGCTGTATCAAGTGCTCCACGAACGATGTGGTAACGAACACCTGGTAAATCTTTTACGCGTCCTCCGCGAAGAAGAACAACACTATGCTCTTGAAGGTTGTGACCTTCACCGCCGATGTATGCGTTGACTTCCAATTGGTTTGTCAAGCGTACACGTGCATATTTACGAAGAGCCGAGTTTGGCTTTTTCGGTGTCATTGTACCAACACGCGTACAAACACCTCTTTTTTGTGGTGAGTTTACGTTTGTTGTAGCTTTTTTGAAGCTGTTATAGCTTTTTCCAAGTGCTGGAGATTTAGATCCTGCCACTTTTGTCTTACGTGGTTTACGGACCAATTGATTAATTGTAGGCATCGATTTTTCCTCCTTCCGAACTTCTTTTGTAAGACCACACATCCAGGTGGTTCATTTTTGGGGTAAAAACAAAGTCTTTGTGCTAATCTGCACAAAAACTATTAATCAGTAATCGCAACCACAGCTGCACCGACTTGAATGCCACATGCATTTCCGAGTTTTTCTCTCGAATCAACATACGTTACTTGAACGTTATGAAGTTCGGCCTCCTCCATCACTGGAGCAATAATCCGTCCTTCTGCATCCTGCGCAATAATAACTTCTATCACTATCCCTGCACGGATTGCTTTCACTGCCTGCTTTGTACCGATGATCGTCTTCTTTGCCTGCTCAACTTTTTCATAAGACATTTCCATATCCTCCAAAGTACAGACATCAACTATCAACCTTTTGTATTTTATCACCTGTATCGGTAACTGTCAACACTTTCAATAATAAATGGGGAGGAAGTCTTTCGAGTTCCCCCATTTACAGTTGAGTTAAAGACTTTAAACTTATTTCGTTACACTTTTTTCTTTATCCTGTTCCATAACGATGTGACGGTAACGCTGCATTCCTGTTCCAGCTGGAACAAGTTTCCCGATAATGACGTTTTCTTTCAAGCCGAGTAGCTCGTCGGTTTTCCCTTTGATGGCTGCATCCGTCAAGACACGAGTTGTTTCTTGGAAAGAAGCTGCCGATAAGAAGGATTCCGTTTCGAGTGAAGCTTTCGTAATACCGAGAATAACAGGACGACAAGTCGCCGGAACTTTGTTGACTTTAAGCACTTCCGCATTCGCATCTGAGAATTGATGGATGTCGAGTAGTGAACCCGGTAATAGATCCGTGTCCCCTGCTTCGATGATGCGCACTTTACGAAGCATTTGGCGAACCATTACTTCAATGTGCTTATCACCGATTTCAACACCCTGACTGCGGTAAACTTTTTGAACTTCTTTCAAGAGATAGACTTGAACGGTAACGACGTCTTTGACAACAATCAGTTCTTTCGGATCGATAGAACCTTCTGTTATCACTTCACCCCGGTCAATCGTATCACCGACCTCAACTTTAAGACGGGCGTTGTATGGCGTCAGGTACTTCCGCGTTTCTACATCGCCTTGAATTGTAATTTCTTTCTGACCTTCACGAATTTCATCGATTTCGACGATTTCACCTTTGATTTCCGAAATGACTGCAACCCCTTTTGGATTACGTGATTCGAAAATTTCTTGGATACGTGGAAGACCTTGTGTTATATCGGAACCTGCAACTCCACCTGTATGGAACGTACGCATTGTAAGCTGTGTACCCGGCTCGCCGATTGATTGTGCAGCGATAATACCAACTGCTTCACCAACTTCAACTGTTTCACCTGTTGCCAAGTTAATGCCGTAACATAATTTACAAACACCGTGTTTCGTATTACATGTGAACGCAGAACGGATTGTTATTTGTTCAAGTCCTGCATCCAAAATGGCACGAGCCGCATCAGCAGTAATTAAGCCATCACGTTTAAGGATTAAGGCACCTGTTTCAGGATGGTAGATTGTTTTCTTCGTGTGACGGCCTTCAATACGTTCATCCAGACCTTCGATAACTTCTGTTCCATCCATAAGTGCACCGATATCCAATCCGCGATCTGTACCACAATCATCTTCACGGACGATGACGTCTTGTGCAACGTCAACTAGTCGACGTGTCAAGTAACCTGAGTCAGCCGTCTTAAGGGCTGTATCGGCAAGTCCTTTACGAGCACCGTGTGTCGAGATGAAGTACTCAAGCACTGTCAGACCTTCACGGAATGACGATTTGATTGGAAGTTCAATGATTCGTCCTGCCGGGTTGGCCATCAGACCACGCATGCCAGCTAGCTGCGTAAAGTTAGATGCGTTACCCCGTGCGCCCGAATCACTCATCATGTAGATCGGGTTAGAGTGATCAAGTGAATCCATCAGTTTGTCCTGAATTACATCCTTGGCATGACTCCAATAAGAGATAACGCGATCATATCGCTCTTCCTCAGTAATCAGACCACGACGGAACTGTTGTAGTACTTTGTCCACTTTGTCTTGTGCTTCATTCAAGATGTCATCTTTATTCGGCAAAACGACGATATCGGAAATACCGATTGTAATTCCTGCACGAGTAGAGTATTTGAATCCAAGGTTCTTCATACGGTCAAGCATTTTCGACGTTTCTGTAATATGGAAACGTTTAAAGATTTCCGCAATAATATTACCTAGGATTTTTTTCTTGAAAGGTTCAATTAAATCCATTTCAGCTAAATGGTCCTTTATGTTGACAGTACCACTTACGAAATACTTATCTGGTGTTTCAATTTGCAAGTTGAAATCTGTCGGCTCGTTAATATACGGGAACGATTTAGGCAGAATCTCGTTGAAAATCACTTTACCAACCGTTGTTAGTAGTAGTTTTGAATTTTGTTCTTCATTGAAAGTAGGGTTGTTCAAAGTACTTGCCTGAAGAGCAATACGTGAATGAAGATGCACATGACCGTTATGGTAAGCGATAAGTGCTTCGTCCGCGCTGCTGAAGGAAGTTCCTTCACCTGATGCTCCTTTACGTTCCAATGTGAGGTAATAGTTTCCTAACACCATATCTTGAGACGGAGTAACAACTGGTTTCCCATCTTTCGGGTTCAATATATTTTGTGCCGCTAACATAAGAAGACGCGCTTCAGCTTGTGCTTCTGCCGATAACGGAACGTGGACTGCCATTTGGTCACCATCAAAGTCAGCGTTGTAAGCTGTACAAACGAGTGGATGAAGCGTAATTGCACGCCCTTCTACAAGGATTGGTTCAAATGCCTGGATACCCAGTCTGTGAAGAGTCGGGGCACGGTTCAATAAGACCGGATGCTCCTTGATGACTTCTTCTAGAACGTCCCATACTTCTGAATGTAGACGCTCAATTTTACGTTTAGCACTCTTAATATTATGTGCTAGACCACGTTCAACGAGTTCTTTCATTACAAAAGGTTTGAACAATTCAATAGCCATTTCTTTCGGCAAACCACACTGATACATTTTCAGGTTAGGCCCTACGACGATTACGGAACGACCAGAATAGTCAACCCGTTTACCAAGTAAGTTTTGACGGAAACGACCTTGTTTACCTTTCAGCATATGCGAAAGGGATTTGAGTGGACGGTTACCCGGTCCAGTAACTGGACGGCCACGACGACCATTATCGATGAGTGCATCGACTGCTTCTTGCAGCATCCGCTTCTCATTCTGAACAATGATGCCCGGTGCTCCAAGATCTAAGAGTCGTTTCAATCTATTGTTCCGGTTGATAACCCTTCGGTACAAATCATTCAAGTCGGATGTCGCAAAACGTCCTCCGTCAAGTTGTACCATCGGACGTAGTTCCGGTGGGATGACTGGCAATACTTCCAGCACCATCCACTCAGGCTTATTGCCCGAATTACGGAATGCCTCAACTACTTCAAGGCGTCGAATTGCACGTGTGCGGCGTTGTCCTTGAACAGTTTTCAACTCTTCTTTTAAGAACTCCATCTCTTTTTCAAGATCGATTGCCGCAAGTAGTCGCTCAATCGCTTCAGCACCCATGAGTGCTTGGAATTTAGTTCCGTATTTTTCGCGGTAGATGCGATATTCTCTTTCGGATAGCAACTGCTTTCTTTCAAGCGGTGTATCCGCAGGGTCAACTACTACATAAGATGCGAAGTAAATAATTTCTTCCAAAGCACGTGGTGTCATATCGAGTATGAGTCCCATACGGCTTGGAATTCCTTTGAAGTACCAAATATGCGTCACTGGAGCTGCTAGTTCAATATGCCCCATGCGTTCACGGCGAACTTTTTGACGCGTCACTTCTACTCCACAACGGTCACAAACGACGCCTTTATAACGTACGCGTTTATATTTTCCGCAATGACATTCCCAATCTTTCGTAGGTCCGAAAATACGTTCACAGAACAGACCGTCTTTTTCAGGCTTCAACGTACGATAGTTAATTGTTTCCGGCTTTTTAACTTCACCATATGACCATGATCGAATCTTATCTGACGAAGCAAGGCCGATCTTCATATACTCAAAATTATTTACATCTATCAAGGAGCCTACCTCCCTTTAGTCTTATCGCTGCATTTGGCTTTTCCGAGCAGGCGCACACATTATTTTGAATAGAGAAAGGGGAAGATGTGCATTTCCCCTTTGAACCATTTATATCATTCACTAGGCAAATCAAACTGTTTGATTTTCTTTTATCAGATTCAGAGCATCTGTCGGTTGCATATCGTCATCTTCATCAAGATCACGCAACTCGATTTCTTCAAGGTCAATCGATAACATTTTAACGTCCAAACCAAGGCTTTGAAGTTCTTTTATTAGAACTTTGAATGATTCAGGAACACCCGGTTGTGGAACGCTTTCACCTTTAACAATTGCTTCATACGTCTTCACACGTCCTACAACATCATCCGACTTCACAGTCAGAATCTCTTGAAGCGTATATGCAGCCCCGTATGCTTCTAGCGCCCACACTTCCATCTCTCCGAAACGCTGTCCACCAAACTGAGCTTTACCGCCCAGTGGCTGTTGTGTAACGAGTGAGTAAGGTCCTGTTGAACGAGCGTGCAATTTATCGTCGACCATATGCGCCAATTTGATAAGGTACATAACACCAACAGATACACGGTTGTCGAAAGTTTCGCCTGAACGACCATCATAGAGTACCGTTTTTCCATCTCGGTCCATACCGGACTCTTCCATCGTTTCCCAAACGTCCTGTTCATTCGCTCCGTCAAATACGGGCGATGCCATATGAATCCCAAGACTGCGGGATGCCATACCAAGGTGCATTTCAAGAACCTGTCCGATATTCATACGTGATGGTACGCCAAGCGGGTTAAGCATGACGTCGATTGGTGTGCCATCCGGCAAGTAAGGCATATCTGCTTCAGGCAAGATGCGAGAAATAACCCCTTTGTTACCGTGACGTCCAGCCATCTTATCCCCAACGGATATTTTACGTTTCTGAACGATATACGCGCGCACCAATTGGTTAACACCCGGCGGCAATTCATCTCCGTCTTCACGGTTGAATACCTTAACATCCAGAACGATTCCGCTAGCCCCGTGAGGTACTTTAAGGGATGTATCACGGACTTCACGAGCCTTTTCACCGAAGATTGCATGTAAAAGCCTTTCTTCAGCAGTCAGTTCAGTTACGCCTTTTGGTGTCACTTTCCCGACTAGGATATCTCCGTCACGCACTTCAGCACCAACACGGATGATTCCACGGTCATCCAAGTTACGGAGCGCTTCTTCACCTACGTTAGGAATGTCGCGCGTGATTTCTTCAGGGCCGAGTTTAGTATCCCGTGCTTCAGATTCGTATTCTTCGATATGCACCGATGTGAATACATCATCTTTCACAAGTCGTTCACTCATGATAATAGCATCTTCATAGTTGAAGCCATCCCATGTCATGAAGGCAGTTAGAACGTTGCGACCAAGCGCAAGTTCTCCTTGTTCCATGGAAGGACCATCTGCAAGAATGTCAAGTGGCTTAACTCTGTCTCCTACACTACAAATAGGACGTTGGTTGTAACAAGTTCCCTGATTCGAGCGGATGAAGTTTTCTAGATGATGTATTACAAGATCACCCTTCACTTCTTTGCCATCCACGGTTTCAATGCGACGAACGCGGATTTCTCTCGCTTCAACATGCTCGACAATTCCATCAAACTTCGCAAGTACAGCTGCACCTGAATCGCGTGCTGATATGTGTTCCATACCAGTTCCTACGAAAGGCGCTTCCGGATTGAGAAGAGGAACAGCTTGACGTTGCATGTTCGCTCCCATAAGGGCACGGTTAGAGTCATCATTTTCTAAAAATGGAATACATGCAGTTGCCGCAGAAACTACTTGTTTAGGCGAAACATCCATATAGTCGATTTGTTCGCGTTTAAATACTGTATTATCCCCTTGGAAACGTCCAACGACTCCTTCACTAACGAAAGAACCATCTTCTGAAAGGATTGCATTCGCTTGAGCCACGACGTAATTATCTTCTACATCTGCAGTCAAGTAATCAATTTTAGCAGTGACCTTACCAGAGACAGGGTCAACTTTGCGGTATGGCGTTTCAATGAATCCGAACTTGTTCACTTTCGCAAATGTTGAAAGTGAGTTAATCAGCCCGATATTCGGTCCCTCTGGCGTTTCAATTGGACACATGCGTCCGTAATGGGAGTAGTGAACGTCACGTACTTCCATTCCTGCACGTTCCCTTGTTAAACCACCAGGCCCTAATGCTGACAGCCTCCGTTTGTGTGTTAATTCGGCAAGCGGATTTGTCTGGTCCATGAACTGGGACAATTGTGAACTACCAAAGAACTCTTTAATCGATGCGATAACAGGGCGGATGTTAATCAGCTGCTGCGGTACAATCGACTGCGTATCATTTATAGACATACGTTCTTTTACGACACGCTCCATTCGGGAAAGCCCGATACGGAATTGATTTTGAAGTAGTTCGCCTACAGAGCGCAGACGACGGTTACCAAGATGATCGATATCATCCGTATTACCTACCCCATGGAGAAGGTTGAAGAAATAACTGATTGAAGCAACAATATCTGCCGGCGTGACATGTTTAATAGAATCATCGACATACGCGTTGGATATTACGTTGATTACTTGCTTTTCTTCACTTTTCGGAGAATAGATTTTAATGGACTGGATTGTTATCTTTTCTTCAAGAACTCCACTTGCGTGGGTAATCTCTTCAAAGCCGATACCTTTTTCCAAATGCGGAAGCAGTTTGTCCAATGCGCGACGATCGATGAGTTGGTCTTTCTCCAGTAAAATTTCGCCTGTTTCAGGATCGACAAGCGTTTCAGCTAGCGTCTGATTGAAAAGACGGTTTTGAACATGAAGTTTCTTATTCATCTTGTAGCGTCCAACATTGGCTAAGTCGTATCTCTTTGCATCGAAGAATCGAGAGAATAACAGGTTTTTCGCACTATCAAGTGTTGGTGGCTCACCCGGGCGAAGACGTTCGTATATTTCGAGTAATGCTTTTTCAGATGTTTCCGTGTTGTCTTTCTCTAGCGTGTTGCGCAAATACTCGTTATCACCGATTAAATCAATGATCTCCTGGTCGGATGAAAATCCGAGCGCGCGAAGGAGTACTGTAACAGGCAATTTACGAGTCCGATCAATTCGGACGTGGACAACATCTTTTGCATCTGTTTCATATTCCAACCAAGCACCACGGTTTGGAATGACAGTTGCACCGAAACCACGTTTACCGTTTTTGTCCGTCTTATCACTGAAATAAACACTCGGTGATCGAACGAGTTGTGAGACAATAACCCTCTCAGCACCATTAATGACAAACGTACCATTTTCCGTCATCAGCGGGAAATCTCCCATAAAGACGTCTTGTTCTTTTACTTCTTCCGTCTCTTTATTATGGAGACGGACCTTGACGCGGATTGGAGCTGCGAACGTAACATCTCGCTCTTTTGACTCTTCAACAGGGTATTTAGGCTCCCCAAGAGTATAATCGATGAATTCCAACGAAAGATTTCCCGTAAAATCTGAAATCGGGGAAATATCGTGGAACATATCCATCATTCCTTCTTCCATGAACCACTCATAAGATGCCGTCTGGATTTCAATCAGATTCGGCAGATCGAGCACTTCGCTGATCCGTGCGAAACTCCTCCGCTGACGGTGTTGACCATACTGTACTAGATGACCTGTCAACTCTTTCACCCCTTATAAAACAATATTAGGTCTTTTCGAAACCACAAATATAGTGTATGATATCGAAAAAACAAAAAGAAAACGAGTTCCGGCAAGAGCTCATTTTCGGTTTGACTATCTTTTATACATTGTCAGTATGCCTTTCATTTCCATTTTTCATGCAAAAGGGCATACGACTGCACTATAATAATTTATGCATTTTACAACTTTACCATATCAATACTATAGCGTCAATTCTTTTCAACTTTAATAATAGAATAACCCTTTTTCTTGACAACCGTTTCAACATTACCAAAAAGCTTTTCCAAAAAATCAATTGTTGAAGGTGCACCTTGTTTCTTCTGGATGACAATCCATAGTTCACCGCCGACTTTCAACTTGGAAAAAGCACCTTCGTAAAACTTGAATACCATCTCTTTTCCTGCACGGATCGGAGGATTTGTTAAAATTGCAGCAAACCCCTCTGCCGTGATACCGGATAATGCATCACTTGAATAAATCTCCGCATTTGTAACACCGTTTTGTTTTGCGTTATGCACAGCAAGAGTGAGTGCACGTTCGTTCACGTCGACCATGTGAACAATCCGTTCCGGAAAAGATGCGGCAATCGATAAACCGATTGGACCATATCCACAACCTAGATCAAGAATTAAACCCTCTGATTCCGGCGCACTAAATGCTTCAGCTAAAAGCCGTGAACCAAAATCCACTTCCCCTTTACTGAATACCCCGGCATCCGTTTTGAATCGAAGTGTTTTTCCACGCAATTCCGCAGACCATTCTTTCGGATCGCTTTTAACCTTCGGATTTTCCGAGTAATAATGTTCAGACATACCAGTCTTCCCCCTCGTATAGAAACTTATAACAAAAAGTAACAAAAAGCAGATAGTAATTTCCCACTACCGGCTAGATAAAAAAACGAAGAAAAGCTCGTCTATATCTGACGAGCTTTTCTTCATTATTCAAAAATTACTTAACTTCGATTGACGCGCCAACTTCTTCAAGTTTAGCTTTCATTTCTTCTGCTTCTTCTTTAGAAACAGCTTCTTTGATTGCTTTTGGAGCTTCGTCAACAACCGCTTTCGCTTCTTTCAAGCCTAGGCCAGTGATTTCGCGAACTGCTTTGATAACTTTGATTTTTTGGTCTCCAGCAGCAGTAAGAATTACGTCGAATTCAGTTTGCTCTGCAGCAGCTTCTCCGCCGCCAGCTCCTGCCATTGCCATAGGTGCAGCAGCAGTTACGCCGAACTCTTCTTCGATTGCTTTTACAAGGTCGTTAAGTTCAAGTACTGTCATTTCTTTGATCGCTTCAAGAATGTTTTCTTTAGTCATTATATGTTCCTCCTAGTAGTTGTTTTGTCAGGTACCCGCAAGTATATACTTATCGAATTTAACCCGCAATGTTTGTTTCAGGCAGCGTTATTATGCGCCTTGTTCTTCTTTTTGTTCTGCAACAGCTTTTGTTGCAAGCGCAAAGTTGCGCATTGGAGCTTGAAGTACGCTGAGTAGCATAGAAAGTAGACCATCGCGTGACGGAAGTTCCGCCAATGCTTTAATGTCAGTTTCTGATGCAACTAAACCTTCGATTACGCCAGCTTTAATTTCAAGCTTTTCGTTTTTCTTTGCAAAATCGTTAAGGATTTTTGCAGGAGCAACGACGTCATCATTTGAAAATGCAATTGCGTTCGGTCCTGTTAGGTGTTCGTTCAACCCTTCAAGTCCTGCAGCTTCAGCAGCACGGCGTGACATCGAGTTTTTATAAACTTTGAAGTCAATACCTGCTTCACGAAGTTGTTTACGAAGTTCCGTAACTTGACCTACAGTCAAACCACGGTAGTCAACAACAACAACGGAAGCTGCTGATTTCAACTTATCCGTAATTTCACCAACAACTGCTTGTTTGGCTTCTAATACTTTGCTCATTTGGACACCTCCTAAAAAGTTTGGGTCACTTATACCGAAATGAAAAGCCCTCAATCTACGGAAGTAGACTGAGGGCTGAAAAGTCGTCATCTTTTTAAAGAAAAAGAGCGTCTTGTCCTCGGCAGGAAGTTTTAAGCGGCATGCCGCTCCTGCTGTCTACGGTACAAATGATTATATTCACAACAGAAGTCATCTTATCAAAAGATTATCTGTTTGTCAACATTATTTATTTGTTGATTGAAACGCTTGAAGGATCCACTTTTACAGAAGGTCCCATTGTAGTCGTGATGTTAACTGACTTCATGTAAGTTCCTTTTGCAGAAGCAGGTTTCGCTTTTTGAACAGTTTCAAAAACAGTTTTGAAGTTTTCTTCAAGTTTAGCATCGTCGAATGAAACTTTTCCGATTGGCGCGTGAATGATTCCCGCTTTGTCCGCACGGTATTCAACTTTACCTGCTTTGATTTCTGCTACAGCTTTCGCTACGTCAAATGTTACTGTACCTGTTTTCGGGTTAGGCATAAGTCCTTTAGGTCCAAGAACACGACCAATTTTCCCTACTTCACCCATCATGTCTGGAGTAGCAACGATAACGTCAAAGTCGAACCAACCTGATTGGATCTTAGCGATATATTCTGCATCCCCTGCAAAGTCTGCACCTGCAGCTTCAGCTTCTTTAAGTTTTTCGCCTTTAGCGAAAACGAGAACACGTTGAGTTTTACCAGTACCGTTTGGAAGTACAACTGCCCCACGGATTTGTTGATCATTTTTACGCGTGTCGATTCCTAGACGGAATGCAACTTCTACAGTCGCATCAAAGTTAACTGTACTAGTTTGCTTTGCAAGTGCGATTGCTTCTTTTGCGTCATACGCTTTCATATGTTCAACTAGCTTTACAGCTTCTGTGAACTTTTTACCTTTTTTAGCCATTTTATATTTCCTCCTCGATTGTGGTTTTAACGGGTTAAACCTCCCACGAATAAGGGTTGCGTGCTCCGGAGAACAAGCGCAACCCCCACTACAAACAACTATTGATTTATAAAATCATGATCAGTCTTCGATCGTGATTCCCATACTGCGAGCAGTACCTTCAACCATTGCCATCGCTGCTTCAACTGACGCCGCGTTTAAATCTTCCATCTTTTGTTCTGCTATTTCGCGAACTTTATCACGTTTCACAGTAGCAACTTTCTTTTTATTCGGTTCACCTGAACCTTTTGTAAGATTAGCTGCAACCTTCAGCAAAACTGCTGCCGGTGGAGTTTTAGTAATGAAAGTAAATGAACGGTCTTCGAATACAGAGATTTCAACAGGAATAATAAGACCTGCTTGATCTGATGTACGCGCATTGAATTCTTTACAGAATCCCATGATGTTCACACCTGCTTGTCCTAACGCCGGTCCAACTGGTGGAGCCGGATTCGCTTTCCCTGCAGGAATTTGCAATTTAACAACCTTTATGACTTTTTTAGCCACGAGACACACCTCCTTAAGTCCGTGATGTGGTAATAGGGTTGCCCCTCCCACTCATATGTGCCTGCCGACTTGCGCCGGTAGAATTTGATAGTTCGTTCAGACCACTTGATTATAGGCTGACCTTTGAAATGATACCACTGTTTCGCGTTTTGCGCAAGTAGTATACGATTATAATTTTTGAACTTGTTCGAAGTCGAGTTCCATTTTCGTCTCTCGTCCAAACATATCCACTGATACTTTCACTTTGCCTTTATCTTCATCGATTTCTTCCACTTTACCTTGGAAGTTTGCGAATGGCCCTTCGAGTACTTCAACCATTTCACCGAGAGCAAAGTCAATTTCTGCTTTACGCTCTTTCACGCCCATCTGTTTGAGGATGAACTCAACTTCTTCTGGAAGTAACGGTGTCGGCTTAGCGCCTCCACCAGATGAACCGATGAAGCCTGTAACTCCAGGTGTATTCCGAACAACATACCAAGAATCATCTGTCATGATAATTTCGACAAGGACATATCCTGGGAATGTCTTTTTGAGGAGAACACGTTTTTTACCATCTTTGAAATCTGTTTCTTCTTCTTCCGGGATGACAACGCGGAATATTTTATCTGACATGCCCATCGTTTCAACACGTTTTTCCAGATTGGCTTTCACTTTGTTTTCATAACCGGAGTACGTATGAACGACATACCAATTTTTCTCCATATCCATAGTGACGAGGACTGTACGTCCGTCCCTCCTTTTATCGTGCAAATAATATAGAAGCGTAAACGCTTTAGATCCGTCGATAATTTATATCATACGTTACCTGGCGTTGGGGTCTAAACGTTAAATCTCCATCGAATAACTTATTCACTGGTTGTTTCCTAGACAATTGAAAAAACCCGTTCAACCTGTCAGACGGGCTATTTTTCAAGGGATTATTCATGTTTCTTCTTATAATGCAATATACCATTCCAGAACTCGTGAAATACCAAGGTCAAGAATTCCGAAATATATCGCCATGAAGACGACTGTAGAAAGGACTACGATTGTGTAACGAGTCAATTCTTTACGTTTCGGCCAGCTTACTTTTCTCATTTCCGAGACAACGTCTTTTAAAAAACCACTTAACTTGCTCATTATACCGTAACCCTCCGAATATTAAGTATGATCCTGCTTTATGCCGTCTGTTTGTGCAATGTATGTGCATTGCAATTGCTGCAAAACTTCTTAAGCGTCAAACGTTCCGTTGGCTTATCGCTACGTGCTGGCACGGTATAGTTCCGTGACCCGCATTTGTCGCAACTTAAAATAATTTTCTTAGACATTCCCTCACCCTTTTCGACTCATAGTTCTTGTCCGAATGGAGCCGGGTAGCGCATTTTTAACTACGCAGGGAACGGAGATAAATGCTGGCAAAAAACATCGAAGTCTTATGTCCCCAGGCTTTCTGAACACCTTTTCATAGTCTTGCTAAAGAGTACCACCTATAATTCATGATGTCAATACGATGGAAATCGCTTTTTAGTTGACCGCATCAACTTGCATATATCGCTCAAGTTTACGCTTAATCCGCTGGAGCGCATTATCTACAGATTTAACTTGTCTATTTAACTCTACGGAAATTTCTTGATAAGATTGTCCATCCAAGTAAAGTGCTAGCACTTGTTTTTCAAGACTACTTAATACTTTGTTCATTTCATCTTCCATCTGGATAAAATCTTCTTTATGAATCATAAGCCCTTCAGGATCATCCAACACCGGACCTGCAATCACGTCGAGCAATGTACGTTCGGATTCTTCGTCAAATACAGGTTTATCTAATGAAATCGATGTATTTAAAGGGATGTGTTTCTGTCTGGTCGCCGTTTTGATAGCGGTAATGATTTGACGAGTGATGCATAGCTCCGCAAAGGCTTTGAACGAACTTAACCTATCCTCTTTAAAGTCACGAATTGCTTTGTATAGACCAATCATGCCTTCTTGAATAATATCCTCTCGGTCTCCACCAATAAGGAAATAGGAACGCGCTTTCAATCTGACAAACGATTGATACTTTTTAATAAGGAAATTGAGAGCATCCGTGTTGCCTTCGTGGATAATAACAATGATTTCCCCATCGGATAACCCGTGAAAATTCGGTATGTTACCTTCTGCGTAAGTTTGCTTCAACACGTGGATCACCCCGGTTCGTTATCAATACTATTTAACTAGTATACAGTATTGGAAAAATTTACGTCAACCGTTCACTTCATTCCACGGCGCCATTTTTCAAATATTTCCGCTATTTCATCAGTTAGAGGTATCTTTGAAAGTGGCCGTTGTTTTTGAATAGTCTTTACTTCCGTGGAAATCAGCTGATCTATTTCATTCATCTCTAGTTCAAGTTCTCTTGCCGACTTTCTCAGAGCTCCATGCGCAAAAATGACCCATTGTTCTGTTAAATCTGATGTAGCCACATGAATTTGCACACGCCTGCCACTCAATTCAGTGACAAGTTTTTCAATTCTTTCATCGGCCGTTTCATTTTTCCTTGTAAAGACAATTTCAACATTATTAAGCACTTTCCTTTTTTCTACACCCGGTACAAGATGCGCATCGAAGACGATAATGACACGCCAGCCGGTATGCGCCCTGTATTCCGCCATCCGTTCAATCAGCCGGTCACGTGCATCCGCCAATTTTTTACGCTTCATCCCACCCAGTTCCTCCCACGCGCCGATGATATTGTAGCCGTCGACCAGGAGTATATCTGTTTTCATCTGTCGGACTTAAGCGGTTGACGTTTACGCAGTACCTCGTACATGAGAAGGGACGCTGCTACCGAAGCGTTCAAAGACGTAACATGGCCGATCATTGGCAAATGATAAAGGAAGTCACATTTCTCTTTTAATATTCGAGACATTCCCTTCCCTTCACTGCCGATAATAACAGCCAGAGGGAGTGTTGCGTCCATCAGTCTATAATCCACTGATTTACTAGCATCCGTTCCCGCTATCCAGACACCCCTCTTTTTTAACTCTTCAACTGTCTGTGATAAATTATTCACACGCACAACCGGAATATGTTCGATTGCACCTGTTGATGACTTCGCTACAACGCCTGTCAATCCTACAGCACGACGCTTCGGTATAATAACACCGTGCACGCCAGACGCATCCGCAGTCCGCAATATCGAGCCTAGATTGTGAGGATCTTCGAGTTCATCAAGTATAAGGAATAGCGGGTCTTCCCCACGTTCGGTCGCGACCGCGAAAAGATCTTCGAGTTCAGCGTATTCGTAAGCCGCTACAGAAGCGACAATTCCTTGGTGATTAATATCGAGTAAGCCATCCAGTTTTTGTTTCGGTACTGCCTGTACGATAATCCCTGCTTTTTTCGCAAGCGACAGAATTTCCCCGATACTTTTCATGTTAAGGCCTTCGGCAACCCAAATTTTATTCAACTCTCTACCTGAACGTAGCGCTTCAACAATCGGATTTTTTCCACCGATCAGCTCGGATTCAATGTCATTCTCATTTCCATTTTCATACTCATTCATTTTGACCCTTCCTCCTTCGTTAGTTCGATGAATCTGATTGCCTCACCGATATATTCTTGGACTCGCTCTGTTCTTCCTAGTAAATGTAGATAACCAATGACCGCTTCAAATCCTGAACTGTAATTATACGTTATTACATCGGTATTTTTCGGTACTGAACCGGACTTCGCATTACGACCGCGTCTCATGATTGCCTCTTCTTCTTCTGTTAAAAACCCTGATTCTTGCATCATCTTCAGCGTAGCTGCCTGCGATTTAGCGGATACATAGTGCGTTGCTTCCCTATGCAGTACATTTGGCTTTACGCGCCCCGAACGAAGGAGATGCTCCCGAATTGCTTGTTCGTAAACCGCATCTCCCATGTAAGCGAGGGCTAAGGCCTTTATTTGTTTTACATCTATATCACGCAAATTGTACAAACCAGTCATCCTCTTTTCCAGCGAGTGCCTTGTGCTGTATCTTCCAAGAGAATTCCTTGTTCTTTCAGTTGATCGCGGATTTCATCTGAACGATTAAAATCACGATTACGGCGCGCTTCCAAACGCTCTTCGATTAACACGTCGATGTCTCCATCTAAAAGGCCTATTTCCTCATCAAACGGCAATCCAAGAACTGCCATCAAACCATCAAACGTGTCAATGAAATGCTTAAGTACTTCAGTTTGGGTGTTTTTCTCCAATAAATAGACGTTAGCAAGCTTCGCTAATTCAAATATGGATGCAATTGCATTTGCAGTATTGAAATCATCATCCATAGCAATTTCAAATGTTGTTTTGATTTCATCCACTTTATGATTCCAAATATCTGCCTGATCACCGAGATCTGCAGATGCTGCAAGACGGTGTTTCAAGTTATTGTACGCAGTCTGAATTCGTTCCAAACCGTTTTGTGCGCTGATGACAAGTTCTTCCGAGAAGTTGACTGGATGTCTGTAATGCACGGATAACATGAAGAACCGAAGCACCTTCGGGTCAATCTGCTTGCGGATATCATTCACAAGAACAAAATTCCCAAGTGATTTGGACATTTTTTCATTATCAATATTAATGTAGCCATTGTGCATCCAATAACGCGCAAACTGCTTACCTGTCATTGATTCGGATTGAGCAATTTCGTTCTCATGATGTGGGAATGTTAGATCCTGACCGCCTGCGTGAATATCGATCGTATCGCCGAGGTGCTCTCTAGCCATTACCGAACATTCGATATGCCATCCCGGACGTCCTAATCCCCACGGACTCTCCCATGAAACTTCACCAGGCTTAGCCGCTTTCCAAAGTACAAAATCAAGTGGATTGTCTTTCTTGTTCCCTTGCTCAATACGCGCTCCAATTTTCAGTTCATCTGTCGATTGATGGGACAACTTACCGTAGCCTTCAAATTTCTGTGTACGGAAATAAACATCCCCCTGTGATTCGTAGGCATAGTCTTTATCGACTAAAACTTTCACAAAATCCACGACATCCTCAATGTGATCTGTCACACGTGGATGAACGTCTGCTTTTCCACAACCGAGTGCATTGACATCCTCAAAGTAAGCGTTGATGAAGCGCTCTGTCAGTTCTCCAACTTCTTCCCCAAGTTCATTTGCCGTTTTGATAATTTTGTCGTCTACGTCCGTGAAATTCGAAACGTACTTCACATCATATCCACGATAGTCAAAATAGCGTCGAACTGTGTCGAATACGATAACCGGTCGTGCATTACCAATGTGGATGTAGTTGTAAACAGTTGGACCGCACACATACATCTTCACTTTGCCTTCTTCTATTGGAATGAAAGGTTCTTTCTTACGCGTCAGTGTGTTATAGATTTGAATAGTCATGATAATTTCCCATCCTTCACTTTGGAATCCTCTAGTTGTTCAAGCCTGTTCTTCAAGTACTCGACCTCATTTTCAAGCATCTCACATCGATCCGCCACTGGATCCGGCATATCGCGGTGATCATGCTTGCTCTTGACACGTACACCGTTCGCAACGACGACTTTCCCGGGAATTCCCACAACTGTCGACTCGGGTGGGACGTCTTTCAACACGACTGAACCTGCTCCTACTTTGCTACCCTCACCGATTATGATGGAACCCAGTACTTTCGCGCCAGAGGCAACAAGTACATTGTCATGGAGTGTAGGATGCCGCTTTCCACTTTCTTTACCCGTTCCACCGAGGGTCACGCCTTGATAAATCGTAACGTCGTTGCCTATTTCACAAGTTTCCCCAATAACAACTCCCATACCATGGTCTATGAAAAACCTGCGCCCGATTTTAGCACCCGGATGAATTTCTATACCTGTGAAAAACCGGCTAATCTGTGAGACAACACGAGCCAGAAATAACAGTTTCTTTTTAAATAGAGCATGTGCAATTCGGTGAGACCATAACGCGTGCAGGCCAGAATAAGTTAGGATAACTTCAAAAACATTACGTGCTGCTGGATCTTGTTCAAATATGCATTGAACATCTTCTTTCATTCTGCGAAACAACTCGTTCACTCCCCCTTAACTCAGTGTCTAGCTATTGCGGCCAGATGCTTAGTTCCTAAGCCGACCCTATTAGGAAGGATTGAACTGCATCCTCCCTGTTTTCACAGGACGTGGCGCACTAATGCTGCGTTCATCTACACGGCCGCTTTCGCTTTTCTTGTCTAGCTACTGCGGACAGATGCTCGGGTCATAAGCCAGCCCTGCTAGGAAGGATTGAACTGCATCCTTCCCGGGAAAAGTGCTCCGCTCCACAGGTCCGTCTTATGCCTATCGCATCTATGCGGCCGCCTCCGCTTTTCTCATAAAAAAAATACGTCCCCGTCAAATAAATGACAGAGACGCATTGAATGCGCGGTTCCACTCCGCTTGGAAGGTGTTAGCCTTCCCGCTTGACGCCTATAACGCTGGCGATGCGTCCGGCCTACTAACTTTCGGCACGGCACTCTAAGGGGCATTTCCACAACGCAGAGGCACGGATCATTTACAGCCGGTGATGATCCTCTCTGAAGAGCTTGCATTGTGTACTTAATCCTTTTCATAGGTTTACGTAATTAATTTAATTGTACATTTCAAAAGAGGAAAGTCAATGTTATTGTTTTGCGAATTTAGCCACACGTTCAATTGACTTTTCTTTCCCAATCAATGCAATGGATGCCTGCAATTCTGGGCCATGCATTTGACCCGTTGTTACAACACGGATTGGCATGAACAAGTTTTTACCTTTGTGGCCTGTTTCCTTTTGGACTGCTTTGATGGCGTCTTTAATAGATGGCGCATCAAATGTCTCAAGCGCTTCTAGCTTTTCTTTAAAGGAAGCCATCACCTCAGGCACCTGTTCTCCAGCAAGTACTTCCGTGGATTCTTCATCATATTCAATCTCGTGATCGAAAAACTGGGCAGATAATTCAACAATTTCTGCTCCGAAGCTCAACTGATCCTGATAGAGAGCGATCAAATCGTGAGCCCATGCGGTTTCCGATTCAGTCATCTCTTTATTGAGAAGACCTGCATCCTGAAGGTATGGCAATGCAAATTCGACCACTTCTTCAAGGCTCATCTTTTTCACGTATTGATTGTTCGTCCACGTCAATTTTTGTTTATCGAACATGGAGGGAGATTTAGAAAGACGGCTTACGTCAAACATCTTGATTAATTCTTCGTGCGTGAATATCTCCTCTTCTCCACCTGGAGACCAGCCTAGCAGTGCGAAGAAGTTAAACATAGCGTCGGGTAAATACCCAAGGTCTTTATACTGCGAAATGAATTGAATAATCGATTCATCACGTTTAGAAAGTTTTTTTCGATCTTCATTGACAATTAACGTCATATGACCGAATTCTGGATACGACCAACCGAAGACATCAGACACCATCAGTTGTTTCGGCGTATTTGTTAAATGCTCCTCGCCGCGGAATACGTGGGAAATTTTCATTAAATGATCATCGATAACAACCGCAAAGTTGTAAGTTGGAATGCCATTTGCTTTCACAAGAACCCAGTCGCCTACATCTTTCGACTCGAATGTCACTGTGCCTCGGACAAGGTCTTCCACTTTATACGTTTTGTCTTTCGGTACACGCATACGAATTGTATATGAAAGTCCAGTAGCTTCTTTTTCCGCTACTTCTTCTGCACTCAGATTCCGGCATTTACCGCCGTACATTGGAGCAGCGATTCCTGCCGTCTTCTGCGCTTCACGCTCTATTTCCAGTTCTTCAGATGTACAGAAGCATTTGTAAGCATGACCTTTTTCCAATACTTCCTGACCGTATTTCGTGTAAAGATCGAGACGTTCCATTTGACGATAAGGAGCGTATGGACCTCCGATATCAACCGACTCATCATAATCGATACCTAACCACTTCAAGTTTTCAAGCTGGGAAAGTTCTCCCGCTTCGATATTACGTTCAATGTCTGTGTCCTCAATTCGTACGATGAATTTACCGCCATGGTGACGTGCGAATAGGTAATTGAATAATGCTGTGCGTGCTCCGCCGATATGTAGATGGCCGGTTGGACTTGGCGCATAGCGTACGCGTACTTCTGAAGTCATATGAATCTCTCCCCGATCTGATTTCATTACTGTTTGTTATTTTACCACTTGCCTCGACCGTTTAAAAGGTGTTATGCCTTAACGAGCAGAATTGTTGCCATAGAGGCAATTCCTTCCTCGCGTCCAGTGAACCCTAATTGTTCAGTTGTCGTCGCTTTGACATTCACTTGTGTTACATCTGCTTTCAGCAAGTCTGCGACACGCTTTTGGATTACTTCAATATACGGAGCCATTTTCGGCTTTTGCGCAATAATCGTACAGTCAATGTTGCCGAGTTTATAACCTTTTTCTTCTACAAGTGTCCAAATCTTTTCTAACAACACTGCCGAATCAGCGTCTTTAAATTCCGCATCCGTATCCGGAAAATGCCTTCCGATATCCCCTTCACCAATTGCACCAAGCGCTGCATCGGTAATTGTATGTAGAAGTACATCCGCATCAGAATGACCTGTCAGCCCTCTGTCATGCGGAATTAGAACACCACCGATGATAAGCGGACGCCCCTTTTCAAACTTGTGTACATCAAACCCTTGTCCTACTCTAATCATTTAAAAAACCTCCTACTTTTTTTCAATAAAACCTCTCCAAAAACAAGGTCCTCTTGCGTTGTCATCTTCACATTATCATAAGTACTTTCTACAATATGTATCGGTTCGCCAAGGCGTTCGACGAGCATCGATTCATCCGTGCCTAGAAAACCCTCTGCTTGTGCTTGTGCGGATGCCAGTTTCAGCAACTCATAGCGGAATGCCTGGGGAGTCTGAATGACCCACAACTTCTCACGATCCACTGTGCCTTCGACAACACCCAATTCAACATACTTCATTGTATCTTTTGCCCGTACGCCAGCAATCGCCGCTCCGTGCTTCTCCGCTACTTTAACAAGCTCAGTAATAACGCTATGTCGGATAAATGGCCTGGCAGCATCATGAACGAGGACAATACCACCCCCGTCATGTGCACAGATACATGCCGCTACACTATCTTGCCGCTCCCCTCCACCATCTACTAAA
The DNA here is from genome assembly GCF_057669665.1 of Sporosarcina sp. Y1004. NCBI lineage: Bacteria > Bacillati > Bacillota > Bacilli > Caryophanales > Caryophanaceae > Sporosarcina > Sporosarcina sp. Y1004. The sequence goes on from NZ_JBYHFQ010000001.1 coordinate 102,569, forward strand.
GCTGTAACTTTATTAATAGCGAATTGGTCAAGCATAGATTGAATTTGAGCACGCTCTTCAGGCTTCACAGCAAGAATAACCCCAACACACGCCGGATCTCCTTCAAACACTTGTAGTGTATGGATAAGAATTGGTTTGTCATCCAGTTTCAAAAACAATTTATTGAATCCGGCATCCATCCGTTGACCACTTCCGGCTGCCGGCATCATCACTGTATAGTTCACGATTTCCATCCCTTTTTTATGAGTTCGTCATCCTCAATTTAGTTTTTAAGGTTTACCATTTTTCAATTTAGCAAAAATCATTCTTCCCGCCGACGTCTGCAACACACTTGTTACAACGACATCGATGGCATTACCAATATGGAATTTCCCATCTTCAACGACAATCATTGTACCGTCATCCAAGTAGGCAACACCCTGGTTCTGTTCTTTACCGTCTTTAACAATCACGACATGCATGTCTTCACCCGGAATAACAACCGGCTTCACCGCATTCGCAAGATCGTTGATGTTTAGAACTGAAACACCGTGCAAATCTGCGACTTTATTCAAATTGAAATCGTTTGTTACTACGAGCCCACCCATACTCTTAGCCAAATGCACAAGCTTCATATCGACTTCGGGAACACCAGCGAAATCTTCGTCAGTAATTTGAATAGATGGACCGTCATAGGTTTGCATGCGCTTCAATACGTCAAGTCCGCGTCTGCCTTTCGTCCGTTTTAACGTGTCTGAAGAATCCGCAATATGCTGAAGCTCTGTTAATACGAACTGGGGCACAACTAACACACCTTCGAGAAAACCTGTCTCCGAAATATCAGCAATCCGACCATCTATAATAACGCTGGTATCCAATATCTTGTAGTGCTTCCCTTTTGTTTGAGTGGATGCATCCTCCACTTCTTTCTTTTTGAGTCCACTGTTCTTTGTAGATTGTAGCGTATTGATAATTTCTTCCCGCTTCTTAAACCCAACCTGAAAACCTAAATAGCCGAGAATGATTGATAATAGAATCGGAAGAACCGATGTAATGATTGGTATTTGGATACTGCCCAAACCAAAACTGACAAGGAACGCGACACTTAAACCCACGACGAGGCCGATTGTACCAAATATTAAATCAAAAACTGGCGCTTTCAGTAAAAGTTCTTCCATCCATTTGATGAAATTGACAATTGGTTCCACTAAGAAAAGACCGAGCACGTAAAAAATTGCTGCTCCAAGGATTGCGGACACGTATGGATTATCAATCCATAGACTCTGGGAGAAAGAAAATAAGGCGAATAAATGCGGTAAAAATAATACACCCAGTGTTCCTCCTATAAGCAGGAATGTAACTTGAACTACTTTTTTCAACATATGAACCACCTCCTTCAGTTATTAATTATACATGTTTTCACGCCAAAACGCTTTGATAAGCATAGGCAGGAGTAGCTTTCACCTCTGTTGTAATAGGACTCTTTAGGACAATTGAAAGTTTCTCTTTTTCCGTTTATTTCAAAAGAGAAGTGACAGAACTGCCATAATTACAGCCCTGTCTTTCATTCAATCTGTGAAAGCGATTTTCAATGCATCACTGACTGTTTCTACACCTATCACACGGATGCCTTTCGGGTAATCCCAGCCGCCAAGGTTCGATTCAGGAATGATTGCGCGTTCGAAACCAAGTTTTGCTGCTTCCGATACGCGCTGTTCGACCCTGGATACCCGGCGTACTTCCCCCGTTAAGCCAACTTCGCCAATAAAGCAGTCGGATAGACCTGCCGCTACGTCGCGGTAGCTGGAGACGATGCTAACGAGCACAGCTAGGTCAATCGCCGGTTCATCCAGCTTTACGCCACCCGCTACTTTAATATATGCATCCTGTGCTTGCAGGAGCATCCCCATACGCTTCTCAAGTACAGCCATCAGCAATTGGACACGGTTTTGGTCGAGCCCTGTTGCCATGCGCTTCGGGTAATTAAAGCTTGAAGGCGTCACGAGCGCTTGGATTTCCACAAGAATCGGTCTTGTTCCTTCCATAGATGCGACGACTGTTGAGCCAGCCCCACCTTGAGATCTTTCCCTAAGGAACAGCTCGGATGGATTTAGTACTTCTTTTAAACCCTCCTGCAACATTTCAAATATGGCAATTTCATTTGTAGAACCAAACCGGTTTTTTACACTGCGTAAAATCCGGTACGTATGATGACGCTCCCCTTCGAAGTAGAGTACGGTATCGACCATATGCTCAAGCAGTCGCGGACCGGCGATCTGTCCATCTTTCGTCACGTGGCCAACGAGGAAAATGGCAATGTTTTGCGTCTTTGCGATGCGCATCAGTTGAGCCGTACATTCGCGTACTTGAGATACGCTTCCAGGCGCAGACGCTACTTCTGGATGATGAACGGTCTGGATTGAGTCCACAACGACAAATGTAGGTTTCACATCTGCAATCGTTTCGTGAATCAACCCAAGATCCGTTTCTGCATAAATATAGAGTTCGTCAGACTTTACGCCTAACCGCTCGGCACGTAACTTTGTTTGGCGAATTGATTCCTCGCCTGAAATGTAAAGGACACGCTGCCCTTTATTCGCCAAGAGCGACGATACTTGTAGTAGGAGTGTCGACTTTCCGATACCCGGATCCCCACCGATAAGTATGAGTGAACCAGGGACAATTCCACCGCCTAGAACGCGGTTAAACTCTTCCAGATCCGTTGCGATTCTTGGTTCCTCAACCATTTCAATCGAACTGATTGGTAGCGCCTTGTGACGAACTGTATCCGTATGCTGAAATGCGCCGCGCGGACCTTTTTGGACAGCGGCTTCAACTTCTTCCTCCATCATGTTCCACTCACCACACCCCGGACAGCGGCCCATCCACTTCGGTGATTCATATCCACATGACTTACACATGAATTTTACCTTTCTTTTAGCCATGGAATCCTCCAAATACGAAAAGGACAGCCCATCTTCCCCCAAAATAGCGGGTTAAGGATGGGCTATCCAATTCACTCTTTATTTTTCGATTACTACTTCTTTTTCTGCGACCTCTGTTTGTTCGGCATCTTTGCCAACCTTGACGACAAACTCATCATTCACCACATCGACGAGTACTTTACCACCTACGAGGACTGTACCTTTTAAAAGTTCCTCGGACAACCGGTCTTCGACGTGTTTCTGAATGGCACGGCGCAGTGGTCGAGCACCGTACTCAGGGTCGTAACCCGCGTCAACAATTTTCAATTTCGCAGCATCCGTTAATGCAAGCTCGATATCTTGTTCGACGAGACGTTTAGTCAACTCATTAGACATAAGTGTGACGATTTCACGCAAATGATCTTTTTCAAGAGAATGGAAAACAATCATTTCATCGACACGATTTAGGAACTCTGGACGGAAAGCTTTCTTCAACTCTTCAAGCATCGCCGACTTCATGCCTTCGTAATCACGTCCTGCGTCTCCAATATTGAAGCCCACATAACGATTTTTCCTGAGTTCTTGTGCACCTACGTTTGACGTCATAATAATAACCGTATTACGGAAATCGACTGTGCGTCCTTTTGAATCCGTCAATCTTCCATCTTCCAGTACTTGCAGTAGTATGTTAAATACATCCGGGTGCGCTTTTTCGATTTCATCCAACAGGACTACTGAGTAGGGTTTACGTCGAACTTTCTCTGTTAACTGTCCGCCTTCTTCATAGCCTACATAACCTGGAGGTGAACCGACAAGTCGTGATGTCGAATGTTTTTCCATATACTCGGACATGTCGACGCGGATCATTGCGTCTTCGTCACCGAACATGACTTCTGCAAGCGCTCTTGCAAGTTCCGTTTTCCCGACACCTGTAGGACCGAGGAATATGAACGAACCGATTGGACGCTTAGGATCTTTCAAGCCTGCACGCGCTCGGCGTATTGCCCGGGAAATAGCTGTAACTGCTTCACCTTGACCGATAACACGTTCATGGAGCATTTCTTCCATATTGAGCAATTTGGCGGATTCCGCTTCTGCAATTTTAGAGACAGGTATTCCCGTCCACATCGCTACAACTTCAGCGATATCTTCAACTGTTACTTCGGATTCCTTTTGACCTTGCTTTTCTTTCCAGTCAGTTTTCGTTGTTTCAAGTTCTTCTTTCATTTTCTGTTCTTTATCACGGAAAGATGCCGCTTTTTCGAATTCTTGACTTTGTACAGCCGCATTCTTCTCAGAACGAATTGCTTCTAGTTTCGATTCGAGCTCTTTCAAGTTCGGTGGTGTTGTATATGAACGTAGGCGAACCTTCGAGCCCGCTTCGTCAATTAAGTCAATTGCTTTATCCGGAAGGAATCTGTCGGAAATATAGCGATCCGACATTTTTGCAGCCGCTTCAATTGAGGCATCCGTAATTTTCACACGGTGATGCGCTTCATAACGGTCACGCAATCCGTATAGAATCTGGATTGTTTCATCAACAGTTGGCTCATCGACTTGAATCGGTTGGAAACGTCGTTCAAGCGCTGCATCTTTTTCAATATATTTACGGTATTCGTCCAGTGTCGTTGCACCAATACATTGCAATTCACCGCGTGCGAGCGACGGTTTCAGGATATTAGATGCATCGATTGCACCTTCCGCTCCTCCTGCTCCAATTAATGTATGCAATTCATCGATGAACAGGATGATATTGCCTGCCTGGCGAATCTCTTCCATTACTTTTTTCATGCGATCTTCAAATTCACCACGGTATTTCGTACCTGCGACAACAGTTCCCATATCAAGCGTCATAACACGCTTGTCGCGAAGGATTTCAGGTACCTCGTTGTTAATGACTTGCTGCGCAAGCCCTTCCGCAATTGCTGTCTTACCGACACCCGGTTCTCCGATAAGTACCGGATTGTTTTTCGTCCGGCGTGCCAATACTTCAATAACACGTGTGATTTCTTTGCTACGTCCGATAACCGGATCTAGCAAGCCTTCACGTGCCACTTCTGTTAAATCACGTGCCAAACTATCTAACGTTGGTGTTGCGGCAGAATTAGAGACCCCTTGACCTGTTGCTGAACTGTCATTGCTTCCCAGAAGTTGAAGTACTTGCTGACGCGCTTTGTTCAAGCTAACGCCGGAATTATTCAATACTCGCGCTGCAACGCCTTCACCCTCACGAATAAGTGCAAGCAAAATATGTTCCGTACCGATATAGGAATGGCCAAGTTTGCGTGATTCATCTACGGATAATTCAATAACTTTTTTTGCTCTAGGTGTGTAGTGAACGATGGGACCGACATCCTTTGTTCCGGCTCCGACAAGTTTTTCCACGCCTTGTACGATTGTTTCAAAGTTCACACCAATCGCTTCAAGTGCTTTCGCGGCAATTCCTCCGCCTTCACGGATTAGCCCTAGCAAAATATGTTCTGTGCCGATGGACTCGTGTTTCATTCGAATTGCCTCTTCCTGTGCAAGTTGCAATACTTTCTGTGCACGCTGTGTAAATCGGTTAAACATCATAATCAGTCCTCTCCTTCTATCTATATATATACAATCAATTCCCCAAATACTCGTACATTACTCAATTGAATTATAAATATTAGAATGGAGCGATAAAACAACCATCCTAATTATACGTATTCAACTGGTAACGTCAGAACTCCTTTATTAGAGAAATTGACTTTGACTATCTTTGACCTGACTATACAGAAACCTAAGATATTGTGCAAAATAGTTGCTCACTCTTCCGCTTCTTTTTCAACCGGCGGCACTGTTCTTTCAACGTTAAGCCGTTCGCGGAACAATTTCGCCCTGAAGATATCCCGTTCTTCCTGGGATAACTCCGTACTTGCATATTGCTGCAAAAAACCCGGTTGCATAAATATCATCAACTCATTTAAGATCGACACATCAACGTCCTGGATAATCCCTAGATCGATTCCGAGCCTGACGTCGGAAAGACATCGAGCAGCTTCTCCTGACGGTAACAGACGTGCATAGCTGATTGTACCGAGCGAACGGAATAACCTGTTCTCAAGTGAAATCCGTGACTTTGCAAGTAACAACTCCCGTGATTTCCGTTCATGAGCAATCAGGCGAGATGTAATGTTCCTAAGGTCTTTTAATATCTCCTGCTCCGTTTTACCAAGCGTTGTCTGATTTGACACTTGATAGATATTGCCGGGCGCTTCGCTTCCTTCTCCATAACTTCCACGGACAATCATGCCAAGTCGTGAAATAGCCGGAATTATACGTTCAATCTGTTTGGTAATGGTAAGTGCAGGCAAATGCATCATGACTGATGCGCGCATGCCGGTTCCCGTATTTGACGGGCAGCTTGTCAAAAAACCGAAATCCTCATCAAACGCGTATGGTAGCTCTTTTTCCAAATAATCATCTACTCGGTCTGCCTGTTTATATGCATCTTCCAGCTGAAGCCCTGGACAGATGCATTGGATCCGAATATGGTCTTCTTCATTGACCATGACACTCACGGTCTCATCTTCCGATAGCAAGACAGCCCCGTGCCGATTAGGTGCTGCAAGTTGTGGACTGATTAAATGCTTCTCAACGAGCACTTGTCGTTCCAGTGCAGGGAGATCCGACATCTTGGTGTAGGTATACCCGTTTTCTACAGCATCAAGCAAGACGCCTGTAACCGCCCTATCAACCGCCATGGCCTCTTCTTCCGTGATGGCGATTGGAAAACGATAGCCTGTTAAATTACGTGCAAGCCGAACCCGTGTAGACATCACGATATCTGAGTTTTCTCCATAAGCTATCATCCAGGTGGTTACCGCATTACGCATGAATTTTTCAATCGACATCGTTTTCTTCACCTCCATGGGAAAGGTGTTGCTTGAGTGTATTCGCTTCGTCACGTAATTCTGCCGCTTCTTCAAAACGTTCGGCTTCGATAGCATCTTTCATTTTGACCCGAATCTCATCAATCTTCTTTTTAACGGCATAAAGCTCATTAAAAGAAACTGGGATTTTACCCGTATGTGACGAACGTCCGTTGTGCAGTTTCCCAAAGACGTATGGAAGTCTTTCACGGAACGTGTCGTAACATGCCGCACAGCCAAATTTCCCGATATCGAGAAATTTCGGGAACGTCAAACCGCATGAAGGACATTCAGGTCCTGTCAACTGTTCCCCTCTTTTCGGCTGCTGTTCCTGAAATGATTCTGAACCGCTGAACCAGTGCGATAGAAACTGTTGAATCGACAGCGGTTCCTGATTAGGATCAAAAATTAATGTATGTGATTGGAAGGCGCACTTCTCACATAAATGATGTTCCATGGATCCGACCACGCTTTCTTGAGTGATGCTGACGGATGCGGGCCGTTCTTTACAATTTTCACATATCATTGAAAGCCACCTCAAATCAGTTAGATTATCAATCAATTTAGCTGCTCGTAAATGAGCGTCAAAAGCATCGCTTGCAAAATACGTGCACGTATAATATCACGTTCGGGAAGTGGCTGATGGATTGTTGTTCGATCGACAGCGGCGAGAATAAGCTTTGACTCGCGCTCTGATATAACGTCTTCCTCAATTAGTCTGTAGACGACATCCAGGGCCATTGTAAAGGAGGCTCCTGACTGGATACCCTCTAGAATATGTTCAATTAATTCTTTACGAGAATTTGCCTGCACGCGGAATATGCGTATATAACCACCGCCACCTCGCTTAGACTCAACTGCATACCCTCTTTCCGCTGTAAAACGGGTCTTAATGACGTAGTTGATCTGCGATGGTACGCATTGGAATTTTTCAGCAACTTCATTGCGCTTAATTTCAATCGTTCCACACTGTTCCTCTTCGATTATTGCCTTCAAATATCCTTCTATAATGTCGGAAATGTTTCGCATGTCCTCACCTCTTTCCTACTGGGGGAATAAGCCGTTGACTTTGACTATCTTTGACTTGATTGTACAGGACTCTCTGTTCGCACTGCAATCGATATGCACCAAGAAGGAGGGGATTCCCTTAGCATCGGCATAGTAGGTGATCTTTTAGTCTCTAAACAAAAAAATGGAGTGCAAGGCGTATAGCCTTACACTCCTTTACCCTCTATTCCACGCTAACATTCGTCAATTCTTTAACCGGCAAGAATAGTTCTCCCGTTTCTAAATACGTTACGGCAAGTTTATCGCCTGCTTGAATATAAATGGCAAGCGGCACAGTTTCAGAAGAAACGATGAAGTTACGTCCATCCTCCGCTAAAAATGAAATCAGTGTAAAGTCGCCAACGCGTTCTTTAAAGACACGCACGACAGTTACCGCCACCTTCGCCTCTTCGGCGCCTGAACTGCCATCCACACTGCTACTTCCGCGTTGAAGAGCTGTTTTATATAACTTTAACGCTTCATTTGGCGTATTTCCGTAGACCGAAATCTCCGGATTCGATGCTGATACGATGAAGTAATTTTGTAGGAATCCATTTGAATCGAGTACCGGTGTCAACCAGCTAGCTTCTCCGTAGAAGTTATACAAGACTGGCATTTCTCCCGACCATTTCTTTTCTATGAATTTCTTTTCTATGATTTGAAGTGCTCCTTGAGAATCCATATAGGACTCTTCTAGATTACCTGTATAATATGTGGCTTTACCTGTTCTCCCGTCAGTCAACGCATAGCCTAGCATCGAATCGACGCCTTCTTTCGGGCTAGTGAAATCGGTGAAGTAATACATATGGCCATCTTCATCGAAGATTGGACTGACATTCGCCTCTGTTCCTTCATCAGACGGTAGTTTAACGTCTTTCTTCCCAATGATTGAATTCCAGAAACCATGGATATAATTACCGAAATAGCTGTTCTGCAAACTGACAGCTTCAGGTGAAACAGCGCCATCAATATATTCTGGAACATCTTTTAGCGAATATTTCTTCACACTACCACTCTCAGGATCAACGACTACAATTCCCTTTACGTCAAAACCATTACGTGCGCTGATGAATTCACCGTATGAACGTATATAATGCGGCTTTCCTTCATCATCAATTTCAAGTTGTACATCTCCATAAAAGATGAGGTTCGGCATTTTCATTCGTATATGACGCTCAACTTGCTTATGGAAGAATGACGATGGCGTGTAAGCCATTTCTGCTTCCACAAATTTAGGATTATCTGCTGAATCCGTCGCGCTCATCGTGAAATAACCCGGAGTTGTATCCGCATTTAGCCATTTAAAAAAGCCAGAAAACTCAACGGGTGCAATGTAGACGAATTTACCATCTACTTTTTGAATCTGCAGACTGCCAAGTTCATAATAACTTGTATTCGGTACTTGCCCGAACGCTTTCTTCATTTTATTTCTTGCAAATTTCGGAGGGACACTTGCTGGCGTTTTCGTTTCGTCAAAAGCTGTGATTTCAACTTTCTGATCCATCTCAACCGCTTTGTATTTCTTATTGGCATTGAATAGCGGAGCACTTAAAATATAAACGCCAAACACAAGTGCGCCCAGGAACAAAATACCTTTCACTTTACGATCTTTACCGCCAGCGGAAATGGCTCCTAGAAGTGTAACGACTAGAAACGCAATCCAAAGCGACGTCCAGTTGCGATCCATATTAGTCAAATAGTAAAACAAAAATACCAAAATAGCAGAGATAATCGCTACTGTAGCTATTGCGGCACCTCTATTGAAGGCAATCGGCGATTGCGCATCATCTGTGACACGTTTCGTTTGACTGCTGAGGATAAAAGGTACGATTAATAAACTGAATACAACGCCCGTAATTATAGAAAATAATAGTAAGTTAAGCATAAAATACACCCTTTTCCATCTTGAAGATTTTTTGCTGATAGTTAGTATACGGGCTATCAGCAAAATAGTTTCATTTTTCGGATTGAAGTTGAAAAAAGTTTATCATTTTGAATACATGGGTAAACAGAGCAATAGAGGATTTTTCTTGCCCTTCTTTTTTCCTCGGTCTTACAATCCAGTAAATAAACCATTGGAGGCAATACATTTTGAATTGGTACGAGAAGTTAAATGAATACTTCCCCGTTGAAGAGATGAAGTCAAAGGAACATATGGACGCGTTGCTGTTGGACAAGAAAAGTGTCTACAAAAAAGACGAAGGACCACATCATGTGCTCATGTATGTTGAGTTCGAAAAATTCATCTTCGTAGATTATTTGTTTGTTTCCACACAATCACGCGGTATGGGACTTGGCGGTAAACTATTGACCATGTTAAAGTCCAAAAATAAACCGATCCTCCTAGAAGTTGAGCCAGTCGACTATGAAGATACAGATACAGCTAAAAGGCTTAAATTTTACTCACGCGAAGCGTTCTCACATGCACAGCGCATCGGCTATAACCGCCGCTCTCTGGCTACGGGTGAAAACACAGTGCTCGAAATTTTATACTGGTCGCCTACTGATTCAGGCGAAGAAGAAATCTACAACGCAATGACTCAGACGTACGATGAAATTCACACATACAAAGATGAAACTTTTTACGGTCAAAAGTACGACCCGACCTATAAAGTACTTGTTTTCCACACGAAGGGCAAACGCGATATTCTTCAACCTTTCGATACATCCGAATAAAAATGGACTTCCCTTTGAAATGGGAAGTCCATTTTTTATGCCTTAATCAATTCTTTCTCCAAAGGTTCCAAATCTACTTCGAATCCTAAGTCTTCCAACATTTTACGATCCCAATCGCTTTCCTGTCCAGCCGTCGTTAAATAATCTCCGATGAAAATTGAGTTTGCTGGGTATAAACCAAACGGTTGTAGACTGCGTAAATTCACTTCTCGCCCACCTGAAATCCTAATTTCTTTTGTAGGATTGATAAACCTGAACAAACACAGTACTTTCAAGCAATAACGTGGTGTTAATTCGTCCGTACCACCAAGGGGCGTGCCATCCACGGCATGTAAAAAGTTGACTGGAATTGAATCTGCGTCCATTGCGTACAGACTACGCGCCATGGAAACGACATCTTGTTTTGTCTCACGCATACCGATAATTACACCCGAACACGGTGAAATACCCGATTCCTTCACAAGATCCACCGTATTTACACGATCCTCATATGTATGGGATGTCGTAATACTTTCATGGTGCTCAGCTGAAGTATTAATGTTGTGGTTGTAGCGGTCGACGCCGGCTTCTTTCAATCGTTTTGCCTGTTCCGGTTTCAAAAGTCCGAGACATGCACAAACGGTCATATGTTCATGTTTCAACTTAATTTCTTTCACAGAATCAATAACGATTTCAAGTTCACGATTCACAGGCCCCCTACCGCTCGCCACGATACAGTAGGTTCCCGCATTCAATTCGGCCGCCCTTGCCGCACCCGCTACAATTTCTTCTTTTTTCATCATGGAATACTTTTCGATTGGCGCTGTCGAAATAATCGACTGCGCACAATACCCGCAGTTTTCCGCGCATAAGCCCGATTTCGTATTCATTATCATATTAAGTTTCACTTTATTCCCATAATACTGTTTCCGAATTGTATATGCCGCATGCAAGAGTAAGAGTAATTCCTCATCAGGACTATCCAATATGGAGAGTGCTTCCTCATCCGTTAAGACATGTCCTTCTAGAACACGTTCAGCTAAATCAGTATACTTCGTCATATTAGCGCCTCACTTTCAATACTTTATACATACGATGTCCAAACATTCCGCCAAGAACTGCAAGAATAATATCTTTCGGCAATGGTGGAACCATCCATAACCACGCCACTTTGTACGTGAACGCATCTGGAGCCGCAGCCCAGAACTTATAGGCATAATACATCCAGTTCGTACCAAATAGATAGTTCACAGACATTCCAACGAGTGCCGCGATAATATATCCATGAAGCTTTCCGTTCTTCTCAACAATTTTTCCGGCAATGAATGCAACGAAAATGAAAGAGACGATAAATCCGAATGTCGGACTGATAATCGATCCAAAACCGCCTCCGAATCTTGCAAATACGGGCGCCCCCGCAAGCCCGATGAACATGTAGACCGTCATTGCCAGCGCACCTCTGCGACTGCCAAGAATAAGTCCTGCAAGAATCGCGAAAAAGGTTTGTAATGTAATCGGTACTCCGCCAACTACCAGAAATGGTAAAAATGCTGTAATATTGGCTCCAATCATCATCAGTGCTGCGAACATGCCACTGTAGACAAGTGTTAGTGGGCTCATTACACTTTTGGTGTTTGTTTTTACTGCAACTGTTGTCATAAGTACACCCCTTAAGTTTGTGTTATCTTTAATAGAATAGTAGATAACACATTATGTGTCAACTCAATATTATTAATTGTTGACACAAATCTGCATAAAAAAAGACCGACAGCATATTTGCCATCGATCGATTTAGGATTTTTCGCCTTCATCTTTTGGAAATAAAAAGTAAGAAATGACCCCACTCACAATCATCGCACCAATTATGATAGCCAAGCGCGTTAACTCGGGCACTTCCTGGTATTCTTTCGTCAACTTCATCCAGCCGAATCCGCCGACAAGTAACATAATGGGAATGACAAATTTAAAAGCCTTCAACAAATTCACCTACTGTATAGAGTTATGGTAGTTTTATTCTACCATAATTCTACCTTATCTACGACGACGACGTCTTCCACAGCCTGGCCGTGAACCGATACCGCCTACTTGCGGACCATAGCCATCCATGCCCGGACCATAACCAGGTTGGGCGGGCAGTGTTTGACCCATAACGTCTTGTGTCGTTTCTGTGTAATAGTGACGCGGAATTTGAACGGTATGAACCCGATTCACATTAACGATCGGATGGATAAAAGGTACTTCTTGTGGAACAAATTGATCGTGACAACGATACTGCGTTGGGCATACGACCGGTTGCACCTGCCCGGCACCCATCATATTGCCTGGGCACATCTGATTGCCGTGATGCATTTGATGGCCGTGATGCATTTGATTACCGTGATGCCAATTACCTTGTTGCATCATACTATCACCTCCTCCTTCTATTAGATGTGAAAAGTAGGAGGACAAACGGGCGATAGACTCTACGGGCGGTAGCGAATATCAGATCTTTTTGATGGATAGAGTTAGAAATTCCGTTAATACCGCTTCGGCGCTTTGCGGATGCCTCTCGCTGGATAGTCTATTTAAGAAAGCGCATTTCGTTGTCGGGGATTAGAATGACAACCGTTAGTTCCATAAACCGAGAGAATGAGTTTAACAACAATATCAATACATGGAACAAAGCGGAAATTCTACTAATACCGCTTTGCGCTTTGTGGATGCCTCCCGCGATAAGCCAGAAAGGAGATCACTTTCAGTCTTATCGCTCCGGCTACCATGTAGACGCGCCTTCGCTGGATAGTCTCTATGTAGGAAAGCGCATTTCATTATCAGGGTAAAGACATGCAGCCTGTAGTGCGTCATTCTTCAATGAGTTGGTATCAAATAGTAATCACATTATAATCTCAGTCCATACATCTCAAACTCACAACCCTCTCAATAATGAACGCCCCAGCGAAGGTGCGGCAAAGGGGTAGCCGAAGCGGTAATCCAGGCTTACGGTGAGAGGCATCCCCAGAGCGCCGAAGCGTTATAGGAGGAAATCTTTATTTCAACCTATCTAATTCACCACTATTACTAATGGTCGATTAGTATAAAAATCAGAGCATTAAAAAAGCAACTTCCTCAAATTAACGGGATGTTGCTTTTCGGGTTGTCTAGCTTCAGGCGTTAGAGTAGGGTTTAGTTATTGGATTTCAATCGGGATTTCTTTATCGTCATCGAATACGTGGGGCTCTTTCCTTTTTACATCTAGTTCTTCAGGCGCATCATAAATCGGACTTCCTTCACCAATCATTTTTAACTTAGCAATGAAATCCGGATTGTGCCTAAGTTCCATTTCAGACGACTCCACAGATAAGCGTTCCATTTATATCATCCTCCTCACAATTTTAACCGTGGCGAACTACACTGGAATATAGCTATACATACAACAACATTCGATTTCTCTTTCTACCATTATACTAAATATTCAGAAATACGTAAACCTTTAAGTCTTGCATGTTTTTTTAGAGACCGCAACGGATATACTATAAATACATAGCATAGCTAAACGAGGAGGTTCCTAAATGAAAAGAATTATATTATTTGATGGCGATTGTAATTTCTGTGATGCAAGTGTGCAATTTATCATAAAGCGGGATCCTTCAGCCCATTTCCATTTCACTTCATTGCAAAGTGAAAAAGGGGTGGAACTTCGTAAACAATATGCCATTTCAGATGAGATAGACAGCCTGGTTCTAATTGAAAATGGTCGGGTTTACACGAAGTCTTCTGCCGCGCTACATATTGCGAAAAAGTTGGATGGGCTATGGCATCTGTTATTTCTATTTATACTCGTGCCGCCTATAATACGTAACGGCGTTTATGATTATTTCGCTGCGAATCGCTATAAATGGTTTGGTAAAAAAGAGGATGCCTGCATGCTGCCATCTCCCGATGAGCGCAAGCGATTTATTTGACTAACACGAAAGAGGGACCCAGACATTCTCCGGGTCCCTCTTTCGTTATTCATTTAAACCTGCAGTTCTTTATTCTCTTCAGCTGTAAATGCGCGTGACCTAGTCAGAAAACGTTTGCCTTCTACTCCTTCAAGTGAAAACATGCCTCCGCGACCCGGGACAACATCTATAATCAACTGTGTATGCTTCCAGTATTCGAACTGGTTTTTGTGCATATAAAACGGTGTTTCACCAATGTAGCCAAGAAGGACGTCCTGGTCACCCAGTATTAGTTCACCGTCCGGATAGCACATGGGGGATGAACCATCGCAGCACCCACCCGACTGATGAAACATCAGCGGTCCGTGTTTTCCCTTTAAAAACGCAATGAGTTCAAGTGCAGCGTCAGTTGCGAGGACGCGTTCCGTCGCCGTCATCCGCACTCCCTCCTTTCTTACCGCTTAAAAGAACCCTTGTTTGTTTTCGCTATAACTCACTAACATGTTCTTTGTTTGCTGATAGTGACTAAGCATCATTAAGTGGTTTTCACGTCCAACTCCCGACGCCTTGTATCCACCGAATGCAGCGTGAGCCGGATACATATGATAACAGTTCGTCCAGACACGGCCTGCTTGGATGTCGCGGCCAAAACGGTAAGCTGTGTTCATGTCGCGTGTCCAAACAGCAGAACCTAGGCCATATAGCGTATCATTCGCGATTTCAAGTGCTTCTTCTTTGGTTTTGAATGTTGTAACGGACACAACCGGCCCGAAAATTTCTTCCTGGAAAATGCGCATTTTATTGTTGCCTTTAAAGACAGTCGGTTTGACATAGTAACCGCCTTCCAAGTCGCCCTCCAACTTGTTTTGCTCCCCGCCTATTAAGCATTCTGCGCCTTCCTGTTTTCCGATATCCAGATAAGAAAGGATTTTTTCGAGCTGTTCAGTCGAGGCTTGCGCGCCCATCATGACAGTCGGGTCTAGTGGATTTCCTGTTTTAATCGCTTTTACCCGCTCAATTGCACGCTCCATAAACTTATCGTAAATCGATTCCTGGATCAAAGCACGTGAAGGACATGTACATACTTCCCCTTGGTTAAGAGCGAACATGACAAACCCTTCCACCGCTTTATCCAAGAATGCATCGTCTTCTTCCATGACATCTTCAAAGAAAATATTCGGTGATTTACCACCCAACTCAAGAGTGACAGGGATCGCATTTTGTGAAGCATACTGCATGATTAGACGTCCTGTTGTTGTCTCACCTGTAAACGCAATTTTACCAATGCGCGGGCTCGATGCAAGCGGCTTTCCTGCTTCCAAACCGAAACCATTCACGACGTTGAGAACGCCAGGCGGCAATAGATCTCCAATTAGTTCGACGAGAACGAGAATCGATGCCGGAGTCTGTTCAGCAGGCTTTAACACGACACAGTTACCTGCTGCGAGTGCCGGTGCGAGTTTCCACACGGCCATTAGAATCGGGAAGTTCCAAGGTATAATTTGTCCAACGACACCAATCGGCTCATGGAAATGGTACGCCACAGTATCATTATCAATTTGACTTACTCCGCCTTCTTGTGCCCGGATAGCACCGGCAAAATAGCGGAAATGATCGATAGCAAGTGGCAAATCCGCATTCAATGTTTCACGGACTGCCTTTCCGTTATCCCACGTTTCGGCAACAGCAAGCATTTCCAAGTTTTGCTCAATCCGATCAGCAATCTTGAGCAATATATTTGAGCGATCTGTAACTGACGTTTTACCCCATGCGTCTTTTGCAGCATGTGCCGCATCCAGCGCTAGTTCAATATCCGCTGCAGTTGAACGTGCCACTTGTGTAAATACTTTGCCCGTAACCGGCGTCACATTATCAAAGTATTCACCCTTGGCTGGCGCTGTCCATTTTCCGCCAATGTAGTTATCGTAGCGTTCCTTGAAATCCACTTTTGCACCTTTTGTGTTCGGAAATGCATAAACCTCATTTTCTACTGCTTGTACCATTTAACCATTCCTCCCCGTGAGCTGATTTTCACACGCAATGCCACTATACGTTGCAAACTTCTGCGGTATGCACTTCCACCCGAATTAAATTAGTGTATGCGCTTACACATCTTCTGGCATAAAGAATGAAGCTTGTCCTCTCATTCTGTCAGACTATACTAATTATTTCAACTACTAAACTCAAAAAATCATTCGACATGTTCATCAATTATTAGTGCCTCCGTAATAATTTGTTCATATCTACCTATTATGATTAGGTTAATCGATTAAATAGGAGGAAGATATTATGGATACAGAGAACAAAAATAAATCAGGTAAAAGATTTTTATCAACCATCGGAGCTGGCATTATCGGTTCCGTATTGACGATAGCAGTTGTTACAAATACAGACTTTCTGAAGACGAGTCAGACAGAGTCACCGCCCGCGACTACGGAAACGGCTCCATATAATGTGCAACAAACGTCTGCGACAACAACCACATCACTCTCCGACATGGTCGAAAATTCATCGGATGCAATTGTCGGGATTCTTAATTATCAAAATGCGCAAAACCCATTTTCGCAACAAACCAAAAGTACCCAAGCTGGTACCGGTTCGGGCGTTATCTATAAAATAGATGGGGACAAAGCGTTCATCGTGACAAACAACCACGTCATTGAAGGTTCAGAGAAAATCGAAGTATCACTGGAAGGCGGAGAAGTTGCGACAGCTGAGCTGATAGGTAAAGACGCGCTAAGTGATCTTGCGGTTTTGACAATCGATGCGAAGTACGCAAAAAACTCCTTGGAGTTCGGCGATTCTGACAAGCTTCGTGCTGGTGATGAAGTCATAGCAATCGGAAATCCACTCGGCCTCGACTTCTCCGGTACAGTCACACAAGGTATTGTGAGTGCGGTCGATCGTTCCATTAATGTGCAGACATCTGCCGGTGAGTGGGAAATGAACGTCATCCAAACGGACGCGGCGATTAATCCAGGGAACAGTGGTGGTGCTCTTCTGAATAGTGCCGGTGAAGTAATAGGTATTAACAGCCTAAAAATTTCCGAAAGTGGCGTTGAAGGACTTGGTTTTGCAATTCCAAGTAATGAAGTTGTCCCGTTAATCGAAGAAATGACGAAGAACGGTGAAGTTGAACGTCCTTACATCGGCATCGGACTAGCAGATTTCAAGCAAGTACCACGCACGTATTTGCAAAACCTTCCTAAGAATGTGAAAGGCGGCGTGATTGTCGCTTCAATCGATCCGCAATCGGCAGCAGGAAAAGCTGGACTGCGTGTAGAAGATGTCATAACTTCGATAAATGGTACCGAAATTCTTGGCTCGGCGGATCTGCGAAAGTTCTTGTATTCCAACCTTTCTGTCGGTGACAAGGCAACATTTACAATTTATCGGGGTGCAGAATTGAAAACGATTGAAGTTACACTTACAAGCAACGTCTCCACGGCAAATTAAAATATACGGCCATTCACCTCTCCCTTCTAGCCAAGGGAGAGGTGTTTGCAATTGCAAATTTCCCCATTTCGATTTAGGTTTAGTAGAACACAATGCGTAAGGAGGTGTATTGCAATGAAAATCTTAGTAATTGAAGACAACGAAAGTGTCTCCAAGATGATTGAGTTGTTTTTTTCAAAAGAAGGAATAGATGGTTCATTCGTAAAAAATGGTTTGGAAGGTTTTGAACTTGCAAAGCAGGACGGCTGGGATTGTCTCATCATTGACTGGATGCTCCCCGGAATGGACGGTATTTCAATTTGCCGTAAACTTCGACAGGAGGCTATTGCGACACCCATTATTATGCTGACCGCAAAAGACGGCGAATCAGACCAGGTACTCGGGCTCGAAATGGGCGCGGACGACTATGTTACGAAACCATTTAGTCCACTGGCACTCATGGCCCGCATTAAAGCCGTGACTCGGAGGTATTCGACACTACAAGAAAAACCGTTAGAAGACGGCATTGTCGAAACAGCACATTTCAAAATTAATCCAAACACACGCGAAGTTTTACGGGATGGCGTGCGAATCCAGAACCTAACTCCAAAAGAATTTGATTTGCTGATTCACTTTGCCCAACATCCAAAACAAGTCTTCTCACGCGAGCAGCTGCTCGACAATGTCTGGGGCTATGACTTTTACGGTGACGATCGAACTGTAGATGTACATATCAAGAGGCTTCGGACGAAAATCGCAACAGAAGAACTTCCTTTTTTCCATACAGTATGGGGCGTTGGTTACCGATTCGACGAAACTGCGGGTGACGTCACCAAATGAAAATCAAATACCTCTACCAGCAACTTATGAGTCACTTCAGTGTCATTGTCATCGCATTTTTACTATTAAGCTTACTGTTTTCTCATTATGTTGAGCGATTTGTATATGACAATAAAACAGAAGAACTATCTATATACGGGCAGTCTATTTTACGAGACATCAAACAGGACCAGCGAAATTCGGACCGTATTTTAAACTCATACGGAGATGTCCTGAACAGTCGCGATATCCAATATAGCTTGTTCGATGAAAAGTCAGCCATCATTTATTCAACGGGCATAAATACGCCGCTCATTAGTTTAAGTGAAGAAGAATGGCGAAACATCAAAAACGGTAAGACAATTATCGTTAAGCAAGACTTTAAACGTTTCAATGAAGCCGTTACATTCGTTCTCCTACCTTACATTCGTGGGCAGCAGTTTGTCGGTGGGATCCTATTAACATCCCCTATCAAAGGCTCTCGGGAAGTTATTTCACAGATGAATTCTTATTTGCTAATTACGACGTTTATCGCACTGGCAATTTCGCTACTTCTTAGTTGGATTTTATCGACTTTCCACGTCAGAAGGATTAAACGACTTCAATTGGCTACATCCGCGGTTGCACAAGGCGATTATTCGGTGCGGATACCGTGGTCGAATGTTGACGAAATCGGTGAACTTGCCGGGGATTTTAACGAAATGGTTGAGCAATTAGATGCTTCTATGGAAGAGATTGAAAATCTTGAGAACAGACGACGCCAGTTTATGGCTGATGTATCCCATGAATTACGGACCCCTCTTACGACAATTAGAGGCATCATCGAAGGCTTAAGAAACGATATGATACCGGAAGCCGAAAAGGTGAAAGGCCTGCAACTAGCCACGAACGAGACAATGAGACTCATTCGGCTTGTCAATGAAAACCTAGACTACGAGAAAATTCGTTCAAACCAAGTCACATTGATCAAACAAGACATCCAGCTTATTGAATTGCTGGAAATCATTCAGGATCAGCTCGAAGGTGTTGCAGCAGAAAGGAATAATAAAATTATCGTTACTGTTGAACCCGACGTGTTCGTGCATGCGGATTACGATAGACTCACACAGATATTGATCAATATTACGAAAAACAGTATCCAGTTCACCGAAAGTGGCGCTATCTACCTTCGAGGCTACACAAGCGAGGAAAATACTGTCATTGAAATTGAAGATACCGGTATCGGCATCGACCCCGAAGATATCGAGAAAATTTGGGGCAGGTTTTATAAAGCGATTGTGTCACGGACAACCAATCCATATGGTGAATTCGGCCTCGGTTTGTCGATTGTGAAGAGTTTAGTTAGGATGCACAATGGAACAATTAAGGTGACCAGCGAAAAAGGACAAGGTACAAAGTTCACTATGTCATTTCCACACCTAAACGAAAAGTAAATACTTGTTTTATTTCCCATTTCAGACTTGTTAATAGTTTGTTCATATCTATCCTGTAGGATGAATTTACATCAACTACTGGAGGAATTAATTTTGACTAAAAAAAGGAACTTATTCTTAATGGCAGTTGCCCTGCTCGCAATTATGCTTGTGGCAACGGGCTGTTCGCAAGAAGCTAAAGCAACAAAAGCTACAGATGAAACGGTAGCAACGGTCGGTGATGAAAAAATAACGAAAGATGAATTGTATGACGTACTCGTTCAATCTTCCGGAAAAGAAGCACTCGATTCTATGATTGACAAAAAAGTGATTGCACTTGAGTTGGAGAAGAAAAAGGTTAAAGTTACTGATAAAGAAGTAGAGGCGGAACTTGCGAAATACGTTGAAAGTGGTGGCGGGCAAGAGGCATTCACTACCGCACTGGAGCAAATCGGCGTGACTGAAAAACAATTTAAAGAAGACATTACAGAATTTTTGTCCATCCAAAAAGTGCTAGAACCAGGTAAAGATATAACAGACGAGAAAATTAAGGCCTACTTCGAAGAGAATAAAGCGTCTTTCCAAGTAGAAGGCGAAGCTGAACCAGTCTTGGCTGATCACAAAGAGACAATAAAATTACTTTTATCCGACCAGGAATTACAAGCTAAGTATGTCGAGTGGTTGGATAAAGCAAGATCAGCGTACGAAATCGAAAATTCGTTATCAAAAGAATAAACAATACCCCGCCTGTTGATTAACTAAAATTTAACCAGTAAATAAATTAATCAAATACCGGGTACTACGAGTACAGTTATTTTTGGATCGCTTTGGATTGAACTAACTTCTATACCATTATCGAGATGTCTTAATAAATACGGAATGGTCACATCACCACGGTAACTTCGACATCGAAGAAGACGCACTCGCTACTAGCGCTGAACCGTACGCACAGTATGCCTAGGCTTACTCGAATAAATGATGGGAGAACGGCAAAGTCTAATCGGCTTTTCCGTTCTTTTTTGCATACCTGTAATAAAATAGCTTCAGTTAACCATAGAGTCAATGTGATATGATTAAACTAATTATTCCAACTAGATTAAAAGAGGTGTTGCTATGAACTTCATTGCCTGGACAATTGTGGCATGTGAAATTGGTTTCTGGGTCGTTATTGCTCTCGGACTCATCACACGCTATATTTTCAAACGCGAAAAGCTTGGGTTCTTCTTTCTGGCCCTAACGCCTGTAATCGACTTGATTTTACTAATAGTCACGGCAACTGATCTTTATAATGGAGCAACTGCGACGCAAGTGCACGCCATAGCGGCCATATACCTCGGTTCATCCATTGCGTTCGGTAAAAGCATGATTCGCTGGGCTGATGAACGCTTTCGTTATTATGTTCAAAAAACAGGTGCAAAACCGCCGCGTAAAATCGGCTATGAACATGCTCGTCACTCGATGAAGGGTTCAATGCAGCATCTGCTTGCGTATATCATTGGCGGTGCTTTCCTGATTGCCATGATTTATTTTATCAGCGACCCGGCGAGAACCGAAATACTGTCCGCAACATTAAATACATGGGGGCTTGTACTAGGCATTGACTTTGTAATTTCTATTACGTATTTCATCTGGCCACGGAAAGCGGCAACGAAATGAACGCATGAAAAAAGCCAACCTGTAGTGAGGTCTGGCTTTTTTTTGTATTAACTTTAATCTTCTTCACCCATTAGCAGATTCCTTCTGTTTAAGCTTCAGTGCATGTAACCCGATAAAGACCAGGATAAGGATCATCGAAATTAGGGATCCACCTCCAAGCTTCCACCCCTCACTTAAAGATGTAAAGTTGAGGACAAATTCCGGACCGAAAAGAAGTATCGGAATGATGATGACAATCCATGATTTCAGAAAGACCGCCCCGACAATAAAGACGAGTAGACACACTGCGACGAAAAACTTATTCATACCTATTGTAGCAATGTATAATGGTTCAAAAAGAATCGCACTTATCAATGCAACAGCGATGAATAGAGAATTTACAACGATTACTGCTACGAGCACGGGAACTATATTTCTCTTACCGTTCAGTTCTTTTTTCGCTACATTTCTGAACAGTACCCAGTAGACAATAAGTGAGAGGATAACAACAATCGGTATGCCAATCAACTGAATAATATCCAGCTCAAATCTGTTATTTAGTGCTGAGCCCATTACAGAATAGGCGATAATCAAAATACTTAAAATTGGAATGAACTTCAGCCAAGATGCATAATCATTCGTCATTTCTCTTTCAAGCGACTTCATATACACAGCCGGTGATCCAGCTGTAATGCTGTCCACATCCTTTCCGCGACGTTCGAGCTCAGCTAGATGATCTTCGAGTTCCCCTGCCACCTCTTCAATCTCAGCCTCATTTTTACCGGATGTTATTAAATATAATCGAACATTCTTTACAAACTCATCACTTCTCTTTGATAACTTCATGTTGCTCCCCCTCCTCCATTAATAAATTCACGCCCATTGAAAGCTCATGCCATCGTTCTTTGAAATCATCAATATCGGCGCTACCCGCTTCCGTTAGTGAGTAATATTTACGTTTAGGTCCGTTTGGAGAGGGACGCATAACTGTCGATACAAGCCCATCTTTCTGCATTCTCATAAGGACCGGATAAATACTCCCTTCACTCACCATCGTTAACCCATACTTCTGCAACTCTTCAATCATCTCGTATCCGTACGTCTCCCCTTTGCTTATAATTGCGAGAAGACAGCCCTCCAATATACCTTTTAACATTTGACTCGATGAAGCCATCTATCTCCTCTCCTTTTCACTACCTTGTATAACACCTTAGCATGCACATTTTTATATGTCCACTACTTTGTATAACACGTTAGTGTTTTTTTGGTATTCAAATGGAGAGGGCGCTTGCTTTTAAATTGAACGCACCAAAAAGCCGACCCATTAATGAACTGCCCCCCAATTGTTAGACATCATCTAACAATTGGAAGAGCAACTCATCGCAGGTCGGCTTTTATATGATTAATCGATATTGCAATAGCTGCAAACAACTTCGGCAACCGATTTCGCGGAAACAATAAGGGCATCTTCATCAATTTCAAACTTCGGATGATGATTCATGAATGCTCTATCTACCCCTTTTGGCTTACAACCGATATTAAAGAAAACGCCAGGTACTTTTTCCAAGTAATACGAAAAGTCTTCCGATCCCGAGAACACTGGGAACTCCACTACTTCCTTGATATCCGGGTCATTTGAATTCTCAAGAATAGAAACAACCTCCGCGGTTACCGTCGGATCATTGTAGAGTGCGGGATAATCAGCCGTATACGTCAAGTCACACTTCACGTCGAACTCCACCTCAATGCCGCTTACAATGCGATGAATTTCCCTGGAAATCAACTCCTGCGTTTCTCCGTTCATATAACGCACATCGCCTTCAAGTTCGATACTGTCCTTGATGACATTGAATGAACCTTTCCCGTCAAACGAACCGATTGTAACAACACCCATTTCAAATGGATTCAAACGCCTGCTGACAATGGTCTGGATAGCTGTTACGAAATGGGCACCCGCAACGATAGGATCATTCGCGTGATGCGGAGAAGAACCATGCCCCCCACTTCCTTGAATCACTAGCTTGAAATACGTTCTTCCCGCCATTGAATAGCCACTTCGATAACCGACCGTTCCCGATGGATGGGTTGGAAATAGGTGCGTACCGAAAACCAAATCCAAATCGTCAAGCACACCTGATTCGACGATACTCTTCGCTCCGCCCGGCGGTGTTTCTTCCGCATGTTGGTGAATAATTTTAATCGTACCGGCAATGGATGATTTCATTTGAATAAGGCAGTCTGCAAGAATTAACATATAGGCAGTATGTCCGTCGTGACCACACGCGTGCATGACACCCTCATTTTTCGATTTGAACGGCACGTCAGCCTCTTCATGAATGGGCAGTGCGTCAAAATCGGCACGGAGCCCGATTGTCTTACCAGGCTTGTCTCCTTTAATGGTTACGATAATCCCATATCCATTGCCAACATTCGTCTGAACCTCTACATTTTTTCCTTTATAAAAATCAGCGATATATTGTGCAGTTTTTTCTTCTTTGAAAGACAGTTCAGGATTCTCATGTAAATGGCGGCGAATCGCTACCATCTCGTCTTTACGACTATCAAGCAGATCCAATAATTGACGTTTTGTTTGAATTCCTTCTTGCACGCTTTGACTCATTTGTGTCATTCCTCCTTGTTTTTCAATAAAACCAATACATGCATTGTCTCATACCAATGTTAGTTGTTCATCCTCATTTATTTTACTGCTTTCTTACTTTTTAACTTTTCAAGTAGTATGCAACCGACAACTGTCCCCAAAATGCAAAGGAACGTTTTCAATGAAGCCGGCACCGGACCCAAATTAACCAGAAGTCCAAAAGCCAACCCAACGATGCCCCATAGCGGTTTCTTAATGGCAAATTGAGCAATAACTCCACCGAATATGGCCGGCAAGACAAACTGGAAACTGGCGGTTAATGATTCCGGTAACAATGCAATTAGATATGAACCGAATAGGATGGCGAACACGAGAACAACCGTATTAACGATAGAAGCAGCCGCTATAGCGAGCGTCGCTGTCACTTCCCCTTTTTTCGTGCCAGGTTCCGCACCGACTACACTTTGAGCGATCGACGCGCTCGGCAAGCACATATTTCCTATGTTACCTGTCAGAAATGCGAGATAGGTGCCTGAAACGCCTAAAACCGGATAATAACTAATGGGTTCAACAAACCACAAAACCGCAACAATGGATGCATAGGCAAGGAACCCTGACAAAATCGGGGACCATCCCGGATGAAAATTAAGACCGAATGATAGATATAAAGGCAAAGCGAGCGTTAATGCAATAACGCTCCAAATCGTCAAACGTCCCCAAAAATGCGACTTAGCATGAAATGTTGCAAAATCGATTGCCCCACCTGTTTCATTCGTCTGTATAGCCTCTTGTAACACCACTTCCGTTTTTGCTTCGTTCACAATTGCCATGCTCGTTCTCCCGCCTTCCTCGTTACATTAATAAAAGCCCCACCGATATACCGACGACAATAACTAATCCGAGTGACCATTCTCTTAACCAGCTCAATTTAAACCTATTAGAAGCCCATATGATAATCGGCATGATAAGAAATGCAATGATAAATACCACTGTCTCATTAAGTCCTTTCACCATTTGACCTGCCCCAAAATAACCGAAAGCACCAATCATCGCCGCAGTCGAAACAACACTTAACATTTGAATGTTTTTTCCATTTCCAGCGATTTTCTCTTGAAATTTTCCCAGTGATTTCGTGAATAGTGCTGTAACTAATAGCCAGCCCATACCACCGAGACACATGACCCAGACCGCTGTTGTAAATGCTTTTTCAGTAAAAGTCGACGAACCCAGTTCCGATCCGGCCGCCTGCGCTCCCAAGCTCGCCCCAACAGTTTCAATCGGTGCAGATCCGACGATTCCAATTCGCATGAGCGTCACCGGATTTCCAAGAAAGGTTATCAAGGAAATTGCTACAATAACAATCGCAAAAGATGGCCCTAACGAACTAATTGCTCCCGTCCGCACTACCGATTTCACCTCTTGGTTTGTCAACCCAACAGCAGGCGCTGTTTTTGAAGCGAGCCTGATAAAGACAATTGCTTGAAAGATAACAATCCCAATAACGAGCGATGCAATCAGCCAAATCGGGAAACTGTTTGCCAAATTCATTACTTGTTCCATCTGTTTTCCTCCTCATTTTTTCTAGTCACTACCCCAGGTTTTCAAAGCAGTATAAAATATACCTTTATAAAGCGCTTTCATTTTTTAGAATCTTTAATCTTTTCATTTTATGTTCCCTACTATACACTGAGAGTAGATTGATAACAATAGAGGTTTATACATAATTTCATTTATATTTATGGATATATCTACACTTTGATGTTTTGGGGGAGTCTCATATGACTAAAAGCAACATGGATAATCCTATATTACATGGGAAGCTTAGGGACGTTGAACTTACAATTTTGGTCGATAGCATCCGTTCTATTACTTCAAGCTTAGACCTTGATGAAGTTTTGCAAAAGATTATGCGGAATGCACTTAAGGTGATTCCAGCTACAGGTGCGGGTTATTTAATGCTGTATGACGAAGAATCAGAGCGGTTAATCCCAAAAGCGCTAATCGGATTTAGCGATAATATTTACAATTTCAAAGTAAAAATTGGAGAATCCATTACAGGGAAAGTATTTGAGGATGGAATAGGTCGGATATTCAATTCTAAGGAAGAAATATTCGAGGCAATGAATCATAATGGTGTTTCCCAAAAAAACTATGATCATATCACATCATCCGCAAGCTTTCCTGAAGCCCTTATTTGCGTTCCTATTTCTATCGAAAATAAAAGGATTGGAATCATGATCACCCACCAACGACATCTAAAAAAAGTGTTGGATGAACATGACCTTCTTTTATTGCAAGCGTTTGCCGAACAAGCTGCTATCGCTATTCAAAATGCACAGTATTTTTCAGAAGCGACTCAGCAGATTGATACAATTACACAACTGAGTGCACAGCTTGAGGAGCATAACAACCAACTTCAAAAAAGACACGAAGTACATGAGGCGTTAACGACTATTTCATTAGAGAATAATGGCCTGGAGGCAATCATACACAAATTCAACCAATTGATTGATTCACCCGTCAACTTTTTCAACGTTATCGAAGACAAATTCTATTTGTACAATCTTAATGAAACACCCAATTACGATCCTTTCGAACTTAAAAAAATCTTTTCAAACAGAAGGAAACCAATTCACTTAAAGGAGGATTCCCCTTTTGCAACAACCCATTATTTGCACCCTATTCATAATGGCTCCATCTTTCTTGGTTGTTTCATAATTGACGTTGACGAGAATATATCCGAACCGGATCGGATTGTGCTCGAACAGGGAAGTTCCATTTTAGCTTTAGAGTTAATCAAAAATCAAACTGCCACTGAATACTTTTATAAAAAGACACACGAACAATTCCTGGCACTGCTTAACGCTCAAAACGCTGAACACCTTGACGCGCTCGCACAGAACTTCAACCTAAACGCTACTTCCCATTGGTTCATGACAATTTTTGAAATACCAAATTACTCGGATTTACAGCTACTAGAAATCAAGATCCACCACTTAATTCTAAAATTAAAGAGCGAATTGCCCATGACAGGAACAATGATTTACGGATTACAAAACCGAGTCATCTTCTTTGCTTCCTTAACCAATCCGGATTATTTCTCTAATTTTCACCAGAAATTCCAAGCTATCAAACAAGAGTGGGACACAAGGGGTAAACCTTCTTTCCGTGCAGGCACTAGTGCAATTTATAATGGCTTGCACGCCACAAAAAAAATGTATGAAGAAGCCAATAAAACACTGACCTACCTGGCCTCACGTAACCACCTGGATATAATTCGTTATGAAGACATCGGATTGAACAAGCTTTTTTTAAACCAATCGCCTGAGGAGATCCGACAATTTGTCATTGAAGTCTTTCTTCCCCTAACGAACGCGAACGAACACAAAACTGAGTTGGAGGAAACCTTACTTTCCTATTTCGAATCAAACCGGTCTGCTACAAAAACGGCCGAGAAACTACATATTCACATCAACACACTGTACCAACGCATACGAAAAATCGAACATTTACTGCAACTGGACTTAAACAACAATGAGGACTCTTTGAAGATTCACCTAGCCTGTCATTTGCGAACGACTTACTTATGAATTTAACATTAGGATACGAGAATATACCGACCGGATATTTGGTCGGTCACCCCTCCAGATGAAAACAAAAGAATTTTCAAACACAAAAAAGCCGACCTATTAATGAACTACACCACCTAATATTTGGAGTGTAGTTCATCGAAGGTCGGCTTTTTGTATTATGCGTTCATGCTTTTCATCGCTTCTCCAACTTGCACCGTTCGTCTCGCTTGATGAGCAACTGCCGCTTTGATCGCCGCTTCGCCATCCACCATTTTTCCGTCTTGGTCGACGGTTACGCTTGTTCCATATGGGTTTCCGCCAGCTCCGTAGGCAACTGCATCCGTGTAACCAGGCGCCGCAACAATTGCTCCCCAGTGGTACATCGTCGTGTATAGTGACAGAATTGTCGCCTCCTGGCCACCGTGCGGGTTTTGTGCGGAAGACATTGCGCTTACTGCTTTATTGGCAAGCTTGCCTTGTGCCCACAAACCGCCTGTCGTATCGAAGAAGTTCTTCATTTGACCCGGCATGTTACCGAAACGTGTCGGTACGCTAAAAATAATTGCATCCGCCCAGGCAAGGTCTTCTGGCGTAGCAACTGGAACATCTTTTGTCGCTTCAACATGCGCTTTCCACCCAGGATTTGAATCGATTACGGCTTGTGGCGCTGTCTCCGGAGCTTTTATCACTTTCACTTCAGATCCTGCTTCTTTTGCTGCTTCTGCTGCCCATTGCGCCAATTGGTAGTTCGTACCACCCATGCTATAGTATACGATTGCCGTTTTCGTCATAGTTACCGTCTCCTCTGTCGTTATTGTAGTTGGCTTTTTCGAATAACATGTCTAAAAAACCCATTTCAAAAGCCTCATTTCATTTGCACAAAAGCTCTTTTATACCATTCCACCGCTGCATCCACTTCTGTGTGCGTCAGCGAATGGTCGTTCATCTCCCAATGGACTTCCGTCGCTGCACCCGCTCCCGCCAACAGTTCATCCAGTTCTTCTGATTCCTTTGCAGGACAAATCGGATCGTTTTTTCCGGCGGTGATGAATACCGGAATGCCAGTTAAGTCAGGCAAATTAATGCCCCGTCTCGGAACCATCGGGTGGTGAAGAATTGCACCTCTCAAAGAATCGGCATAATGGAACAGCAGGCTTGCCGCGATGTTTGCTCCATTCGAATAACCAACTGCGATGACATTTAACCTATCAAAACCATTTTCCTTTGCAGCTTTGTCAATAAAATCATGCAATTCATTCGTACGGTAGATTAAATCTTGCTCATCAAATACACCTTCTGCTAACCTACGGAAGAAACGGGGCATGCCGTTTTCAAGGACATTCCCTCGAACGCCAAGTACCCCTGCATTCGGGTCGATTGACTCTGCAAGTCCGAGTAAATTCTGTTCCGTACCTCCCGTGCCGTGCAACAAAAGCAGGACTGGTTTAGATGAATCTTCCCCAGGCTTATAGATATGCTTCAAAATCCACCACTCCTTCCACCATGTACACCGCTGATTTTCAAGCAAAAAAAAACAGGAAAGCCTATTAAGCTTTCCCATTCACTTGTTTTCTATTCAGCTGAATTCTTACAGTACCTTACTCAAAAATGCTTGCGTCCTTACTTCTTGAGGGTTTCCGAAAATTTCTTCAGGTATATTTTCTTCTACGATATAACCGCCGTCCATGAAAATGACACGATCTCCTACTTCACGCGCAAAGCCCATCTCATGCGTTACAACAATCATCGTCATACCTTCCAAAGCAAGTTGTTTCATAACTGCGAGTACGTCGCCAACCACTTCAGGATCGAGCGCAGAAGTT
Source organism: Sporosarcina sp. Y1004 (assembly GCF_057669665.1). NCBI lineage: Bacteria > Bacillati > Bacillota > Bacilli > Caryophanales > Caryophanaceae > Sporosarcina > Sporosarcina sp. Y1004. Next base: position 132,288 of record NZ_JBYHFQ010000001.1, read on the forward strand.
GGTTCATCGAACAGCATGATTTTGGGATCCATTGCAAGCGCCCTAGCAATTGCCACACGTTGCTTTTGACCACCTGAAAGCTCGCCTGGATACGTCTGCGCCTTATCGGACAGACCAACTTTCGCCAATAACTCTAATGCTTTCTTTTCAATCGATTTCTTATCACCTTTACCCAGTTTCATGGGGGCAAGCATGATATTTTGAAGCGTTGTCATATGAGGGAACAAGTTAAATTGCTGGAATACCATACCGACGTTTTCACGTATTTTATTGATATCTTGCTTCGAATCTGTGATATCTAATCCATCAATGACAACACGACCCGCAGTGATGTCTTCCAGACGATTCAAACAGCGTAAAAATGTACTTTTTCCAGAACCAGAAGGACCGATAACGCAGACCACTTCACGTTCCTTTATCTCAACATTGATATCTTTCAGTACTTCAAGGTCACCGAATGATTTCTTTAAGTTTGTTACTTGGATAATAGTCATCTAAGCACAAACCTCCTTTCGAAGAAGCTGGCAAGCAGCGACAACAGATAGATGATGATGAAGTATATGATACCAACTGTCAGCCAGATTTCAAAGTGCATGAACGTAGCACTTGCCTGTACTTTCCCTTTCTGTACAATATCTGCAATTCCTATAATGGACAGAAGTGAAGTATCTTTGAAACTGATAATAGACTGATTCGTAATAGTCGGCAACATTCTTCTGAAAGCTTGCGGTAACACAACAGAACGCATCGTTTGCGTTTGTGTGAGACCGAGAGACCTTGCTGCTTCCGTCTGCCCTTTGTCGATTGACTGAATGCCCGCGCGAATAATTTCAGAGAAGTAGGCACCCGCATTCAATGCGACGGATGAACAGACACCATAAGATTACCGAAAAAATAAGTAGGGATGCGACGAAGTCGCATACCTACTTATTTAGACCTCTCGATAAGCGTATAGAAGTTGTTCAATTCAAAGCAATCCAAATGAAATTCTGCAAGTAGTGCCCAGTATGTGTGCACGTTATTTACTGGCTATTTTTAGTTAATCAACGGGCATGTGTTTACTATTCAAAATTAGATATTCGCCAGTATTGCCATGCCGTTACACCCGACATCCAAGCAAGACCTTTACTCTCGGCCTGATGAATCGGTGCCCACGTTTCCCCTTCACCGCGAATCAAATAGATTTCATGATTGGGTGCCTGATCGTGATAGCCACATAAGTCATACATACCATCCCGCCGCATAACGGCACGTACTTCATAATCGATATCAGGAGCTGTCGTTAAAGGATTGCCTACAGCATGGGTAAGATGGAATCCGGACTCGCCTTTCTTGTGGTCTGTACGCTCCAATGAAATCCCTTCGCTAGACGCTGTTTCCTGTTCTCGAAAGCGCTTCAAAACAGAATAAGCAACCGAAGGACCCACATCCCTCGTGAACGTTAGCGGAGAGTCCTTGAGATTGTACTCGAGGTCGATGTCCACACGGGTACGATAGCTATCCCCATTTGGGTCAAACCCTCTGTCATCCCCCTTGAAATACCGATTCCGTGATAACAGGTTTGGATTCATCACCCATTCGTCTTCCAGAAAAGTCGTATATCTAAAATGCCACTTATCCGCGTTTGGTAACTGCACTCGATCTTGGACGGGGAGTAGCAGTTTATTCGCCTCGCCTATTACTTTTACTACCGAAAACCTTTCAACCGCCGCTTCTTCCTTCGACGACTTCGGATTCACTAACCCGAAAGCAGAGGAAACAACGGACTGAAAGACATTAAACCGTTCTTCCGATTTCACGAGTGGTCGCTTGGACTCGATGGAATATACATAAACTTCATCCAACGAAAAGTCCCGGTCGATATAGCGATTTCCCTTTACCGTCGCCATGTATGTTCCATTTCGGTAAACGTCATATTCGTCTACATCTTTAATTCTTTCCCAAGAAAGCGCAATTTGCGTTTTTGCAACGATGGTTGTCATAATAAGGAATTGGAGTGGATTTTCTAGTTCCTTCTCTTCAGCAAAAGCAGGCGTTTGCAATACAATAACGTCGACAACATTTCCATCTTCGACTCGTTCAATGGAATAATTATATAGTTTGCCATGTTTGAAATCACCGTCGCTAAATTCAGGCACGGTTCCTTCATATAAATGGCATCCGTCTTTATAGACATTATAGGTCCCACCTACATCATTCCATGTGAAATAAATCAAATCTGGCTTATGCAACACGGATTGTATCTCAAATGCTTTCTTTTTCATAAACACGCCTCCGTCCTATTCAGAAGTGTGGTGTATTTTACGCATGGTTAAACATCACATTTCGATGCCAGTTAATGAAAGAAGCACTGCCCCTTTCACTCGACTTGCCGCTTCCGCAGGATCTTCTTCTCCCGAAATCGCAGAAATCACTGCTACACCGGACGCTCCTGCCTTAATAACTGCACCCGCCTTACGTTCTGTAATACCGCCAATACCAACGATAGGTAACCCAGGCAAAAGAGCTGCTACTTCACTTACCATTTCAACCCCAATGGTAGGTTGCGCATCACTTTTCGACGTCGTTTCATAAACAGGACCAAGGCCAATGTAATTTGCCCCCGCATCAGATGCGGCTAGCGCCTCCTCCACATTATGGGTAGAAACACCGATGAGCATGCCTTCGCCGACCCTCTTGCGCACCGCAATAACATCTCCGTCTTCCTGTCCAAGATGGACGCCATCCGCATCTATCTCAATTGCCAGATCCAAATCATCATTGACGATGAACGGCACATTATATTGTCCGCACAATTGCTTACACGAGATAGCAAAAGACTTCAGTTTTTCACCCTGTAAAGCACCATGCCCCTTTTCACGTAACTGAAAACATGTGATACCACCTTTTAGCGCCTCTTCCAATAAGAACAGTGGGTCGAGTCCTGCCAAATTCGTAGTTCCCATGATGAAATAGAGATTTACAGTCCGCTTATCCATTCACTACAACCCCTTCAAGTATCTTTTTTTCACGTCGCCCATACGCCCAGTGATTCGTAGGGCCGTGACCTCCACCAATTCCTAGTCCATCTTCAATAGCCGCGTGAATGAAACATTTCGCAGAAACCACCGCCTTCGCAGCAGGTTCCCCATTTGCGAGAAAAGCTGTCAGTGCAGCAGAATAGGTGCACCCCGTTCCGTGCGTATCTTTCGTATCTACCCAAGGCGAGCGAACTGAAAATCGTTCTCCATCCGCTCCCATAAACAAATCTTCCGCGAATAACGCTTCTTTGCGGTGCCCCCCTTTAATGAGGACTGCACGAGCACCCAAAGCCAATATACGTTTCGCCGCTTCTTCCATATTCGCATCAGACTTTATCTCCATTCCCGCAATTACTTCCGCTTCCGGGATATTTGGCGTTACAATGGCCGCAAGCGGTACCAGAACGGTTTTTAATGCAATAACCGCCTCATCTTTTAATAATGAAGCACCGCCTTTTGCAATCATCACCGGGTCGATAACCAGCGGAATTCTATTCAAACGAAGAGCATCTGCCACTGTATGAATAATTTCTGAAGAAAATAACATTCCCGTCTTAATGGCTGTGACTTCGAAGTCCTCCATTACCGCCTTTATTTGCGCTTCAATGATGTTCAAATCAATTGGTTGAATCGCCGAAACGCCAAAAGTGTTTTGCGCGGTAACTGCTGTAAGTGCTGACGTACCGAAAACACCCAATTCCTGAAACGTCTTCAAGTCCGCTTGAATACCCGCACCGCCACCACTATCCGATCCCGCAATCGTCAATGCCACTTGTACCATTCAATTCGCCATCCTTTTATATATATTAAAAAGCCGCTTTCCGATGACGTTAGGAAGCGGCTGGCCATTTACATAGTGCTAAAAGGCGTACCCACTTTCCTACGCCGGTATAATCCGGATCAGGTTCCAAGGGTCCGCGCATCCATGCACGTCTCAGCCTTAAAAAAGGCTCCCCCAGTGGTTGTTGAACTATTCAGCTTTGTATTTAGTGTACCATACCCGCTCTAAGAAGACTGATAAGTATATTATTTAGGAGCGTGTTTACTTCTTTAATAGACCAGGAAGAGTATAATTAAAAATACAATATCGAAAGAAGGCGCATTTGTATGCATAAAGCAGACAGCAGACCGAATAATCCCGACCGATCCATGTGGTTCAGTTTTTTTGGGGCACTCGTTATTATCGCACTAGTCATTGTTACTAGTCTTACAATGGGTTAATATATCAAACTACCAAACAGGCCAAGACTCCATCGGCCTGTTTTTTCATCGCTAGACAGGACATAGTGCGCCGCTTCGCAGTCTTGTCATGTGCTTGTCGCGTCTTGCAGGCGACCTCCGCTTTTGTTACTCCAAAGTCGTTCCACGGTTGTGGCTTCGTCATTAATGTGAACGACGTAGACATCTGGATTGGTTAGTGCTTGCCACTTTTCAAAACCAAAGTGTTCATCATGGCATCTTAACAACAATGCCATCAAATTCCCGTGCGTTACGAGCACCGTTTTTGATTCCTCACCTAGTTCATCAATTACATCGCATATCCGCGACATAGCCTCTCTTGAAGATTCCCCATTATCATATTTTAGGTGAAGGTCCAAAAAGGTATCCTCGAGTTTTATCAACCAATCCCTAAACGCAGTCGAACTCAACACCCTCTCCTTCAGTCTGCTATCAACCTCGACATACAAACCTTTCTTTTCCATTAGAGGCTTGGCTGTTTCACGTGCACGCTTAAATGGGCTCGTAATAATCCGATCCACTTCAATTTCATCGAAGAAGTCTGCAAGATGCCCCGCTTGTAATATGCCCTCTGCAGTCAAATCCGCCTCCGGTTCCTGCCCTTCGGCTGAGCAATGGCGCACAACATATATCGTTTTCCCCATTTCTGATTCCCCCCTTACATACTATTCTATTTTCCCTCGTAGTCTGAAAAGGAAACATTTCAGGTATCATGCAATTACAAAACGACTCATTTAGCTAGCAAAGCAGATATGTAGACAAATAAGTTTAAAGGGCTTAAGCTTAAATTATCTCGAATTCAAGATAGCACCTCTTATATAACTTTCTTGGAACCACTTTCCAATTAATTATTTTGGATTCTAGCTTTAGGTGACTATACAATTCATTTACATCATAGAAGGACTTTCAATTTAAATTAAGTTGGAGATACTATATTTAAATTGAACTTTTCACTTCTCAGAGAATTACATAAGTCCCGTCATGGCGAAGTACGCATCAAATTAAGAACGGAATGGTAGCACAGTAAATTCAAATTGGTTGATCTTCTGATGTAATCCAATTGCAGATATTCGTGTTTCATTCACATTTTCCAACAAAGAATAGTAATGGCGGTGTAAGTAATGGGTTTTTTCAATAAACTATTTGGCAAGAATAATGAGGAGGAAATAACAATGACTAACGCAAAACTAAAAATCGGTATTGTTCAAGGTAGTGTACGTGTAGGTCGTAATGGTGATGCTGTTGCAAAATGGATGAACGAATTTGCACAAAAACGCAATGACGCAGAATATGAAATTGTGGATCTTGCAAATTATAACCTTCCACTTTTGGGCTCAGCAAACGCACAACCTGATGCTGAAACTCAAATTAAAGCATGGTCAGAAAAAATGGCTTCTTTCGACGGCTATATTTTCGTAACTCCTGAATACAATCACGCAATCGGTGGAGCACTTAAAAATGCACTTGACTACTTGAACCCAGAATTGAACAACAAAGCAGCTGGGTTTGTTGGATATGGTAGCTTAGGTGGTACGCGTGCACACGAAAACCTTCGTCTAATCTTAGGTGAGCTACAAGTTGCTGACGTACGTACGGCAGTTACATTCTCACTAATGTCAGATTTCGAAGACATGAGCGTGTTCAAACCTGCTGACTACCATGCTGGTAACGCTAACACAATGCTTGACCAAGTTCTTGCTTGGAGCGGCGCTTTAAAAACTTTACGTTCTTAATAGTCAAAAGGTGTGAAAGGATGACTACTCATCCTTTCACACCTTTTTTCATTTTAACTCACTAAATTCATTTCCCCGAAATTATACGAATAGTGCGCTTGAAGTAATAATAGGATGAATTTCTCCATTTATAGCAAAAGAAACTTTCCCTGTCTCTTCGGAAACTACCAACACTAAAGCATCGCTTACTTCGGATAAACCAATCGCAGCCCGATGACGTGTACCTAGCTTTTTTTCACCGACAACTATGTTTGATAAAGGCAAAACATTTGCGGCAGAAAAAATTTGATTATTACGAACCAATACAGCGCCGTCGTGAAGAGGATTTCCCGGATAAAAGAGAGATTCCAATAGAGAGTGAGTCAATGTAGCACCGATGGGCGTTCCAGAGCGTATGAAAGAATCCAAGTGATTCTCTCGCTCAATCACAATCAATGCACCATGTCTTTGGTTTGAAAGGCGTTGAATGCTAGTAGATATCGCTAAGTACTTGTCAGTATATGGTGACAAATAACAATTTAGATAAAAAGATGCAGCAACAGCTTCCGCTTTTTCAAACTCCCCTTTAATATCAGCAAGTTTTCCTAATAGACAATAGTCATCACTTTTCAATGTTTTTATTCCATGATTAACTTGAACCAAAACATTCTCTAGCCCCTTTATTAATTGTTCTTTCAGTGGGGTAAAGTCACAATTTATTTGGTCTATGTTAATACACCTCGTTTCATTTGATAGCGTTTTTGTCAAACTCCATCTACTCCATTTGTTTTTTGTTTAGTAGCATAGTTTACCCCAATTCCAGCATTACATCCCCGTAGGATACGCTTTTACTGTATTTCTTCTATTATTCGCATTCAAAATTTCCCGGGAAAAGTAATGAAAATTGATATTGAGAGAGTTGTGATTCGAAGTATGGGTCGTAGACCGCTTGGCGCTTTTGGGATGCCTCTGGCCCTGAGCCTGGATTAACGCTTCGCATCCAGTCTCAGGGCTTCGGCTACCCCTTTGCCGCGCCTGCGCTGGGGTGCTTATTATTGAGTGAGTGATTTTTAGATGTATGGACTGAGATATAATGTGAGTACTATTAGATACTAATTTCATTGAAGAAAGATACACTTCAGATTGCAAATCTCCTCTCCGACTTCGAAATGTGCCTTCTTATATAGATCCTACAACGAAGGCGCGACTTCGTGGTAGCCGAAGCGATAAGACTGATAGAGGGATGCAGTTCAATCCCCCCTGGTCTTCTTTCCGGCTTATCGCGAGAGGCATCTACAAAGCAACGAAGTGGTATTAGCAGGATCTCTGATTCATTCCATTTATTGATACTGTTGTTAAATGCATTCACTCGGTTTACGCCACTACAGGTTGCAATTCTCATCCCTAATAACGAAATGCACTTTCTTACATGGACTATCCAGCGAAGGCGCGTCTTCGTGGTAGCCGGAGCGATAAGACTGAAAGTGCTCTCCTTTCCGGCTTATCGCGGGAGGCATCCACAAAGCGACGAAGCGGTATTAACGGGATCTCTAATCCATCTATGTAGATACAAAACAGGCCGCCTACTCTCCACATAAGGAGAACAGGCGACCTTTAAAGACTTGTTACTTATTCATTTGAGCAAGGAAGTCAGCAAGAGGATCTAGCTCTTCTTCCTCTTCGACAGGCGTGCTTTGCGTTTGTTTTAACGATTCCCAGTCAAAGTTGTCCAAATCGTCATCCGCATCATTATTTATGAAGAACTTCTCTTCAATGACCGTTTCTTCTTGGAGATATAAAGCATCATCCACCTCTAATGCATTACTGTTAAGCGAAGCAAAGAGGGCAGCTGTACGGTTTGGATCGGACAACAGCTGATAAACAATACTTCCAAGCAACGCTTCAGAATGTTCATGTTTGAGCCAATCCCGTTGCGCTTTAGTTAATCCTTTTGGCAGCGGAATGACGATGGTTTCCCTGTGCTTTACAAGAGAATCATTCACACCATCTATCACAAATTCAGCAATTTTGCTGGAAAAGTTTCTTCGTTCAACTTCTTTCAACTTTTGCAATTGCTTTAATGTGTGGTCAGATGTATCGGACGGGATACGAAATGTAATGGGCTGACCCCTTTTTAATCCTGTTTCACTCATGCACTCTCACCCTATTTTGTTTTAACGAACTTTTCTTCGGCTTTCCGTTGTTGTTGTTGTTGTTGTTGTTGTTGTTGTTGTTGTTGTTGTGTTTGTTGTGGTTGAACTTTTTGATTCTTTCTAGCGAAGTCTGAAATTAGCTTGTAATAGGCATTAGCCATCATCCAAACGCTTTCTTTTTCATCTTCAAAGAAATCGATGTTAAAGCCATCCAAACTATTATTCAATGTTTTTAGATAGTCTTTAAGTACAATAGAACCTCCGCCGATAAAATAACAAATCTCTGATTGCGAGTTTCTTGCCCATACATTACGCAAATGACGGTATTGTTTTTTCGCTAAATCCATAAGAATACGGTCAACAATGTCATGCACACTTGTCCGGCTTCCTTTTACCATAATGTGATTGCGGTCATTTTTCTTCGTAATAATGTCCACTACATCTAATCGGCTATCCAACTCTACGCCATGTCTAGCATAGATTTCTTCCCGGATTGCATCTAGTGACTCTGATACGCCTAGGTTGAATCCTTGTGCTTTATCATCATCTACTTTACGGTTTTTAATGACTGCCACATCTGTTGAGAGGCCCCCGATATCTTGAATTAGAAGTTGCTTATCAATTAGTTCTTTATTAATGATATTTAAATCATTATCCATTACAAGGTTGATAAACGCCGCAAAACCTTCTGGATAGACTTTCACTTCATCAAACTTAATATTAACCTTTAGGCCTTGGTATTTAGGTGTAACTAAAAACTCCACCTGGTGAATAGAGCCAAGCAGTTGAGAACGATAGCCAACATCTTTCCCTTCTTTTACTTCCCTAAGTGGAAGACCTGTGCCAAGAGTATACGTAGCTTCGATAACATTATTATTGCGCTTGAAAATGGCTTTATTCTCGTCACGCGCTGCATCTAATGCAAGTGCCGCGAACATCATGACCAAGGTTTGATCTTCTTCGGATTTGTTACTTCCCGGGTCCAACTCTGTAGAGTTACCACTTTTCGTCGCTAAATTCCCGACCCGATAAATAGCGTTATTATCATGTAATGTTGGCGAGTGCAAACGAATATGAATGCCATCAGCAGGCTCTTGGTTGTCGAGTTCTTCAATTCCGATGATTGGACGATCTGCAATATCCTGTGCAATTACATTAGGAATATTGAGTTCTAGTTCTACCTTACCGAAAATTGCTTTCAATGAATCATTTCCTACGTCAATTGCTGCAATGCGAGATTCTGTCAATTAAATCATCCCTTCTATAAAACATATCTTACTACTAAAATAGTATCTGAATTTCAGAGACAGGTCAATCCCACTTTACCATTTAACATACAATTGTAATATTGTAAACACCCATGTAAACCTGTATACATTTGAGTATACTTCTATTCTTCTTTTGTAAACACTTGTATCTTGTGGATGTGTACTCGTTTGTATACACGTATACATTATTGTTTACCCTTGTATACGCTATTGTGTACAATGATACTATTGACGTGTACAACATAACTATTAATGCATACAAGACTTATTGCATTTTCAGGGTAAGCTACTTCACACTCCCCCTCCCTACCATGCGGTTCAAAAATCAATCAATCCTTTGCTTGATTGCTACTTAAATATTAACTAGATTGGGGCTTTATTCACATTTACCTTATAACTCATAAAAGTAAATGATTTATACTGAATGAAGTTAAACTGCTATATTACGCACATATGTGGATTTCGCATGGATTCCTTATCAATATTGGAGTGAATCAATCACTTTGTCAGCAAAAACGACCTCCCAGGACCCTCTTTAACGTGCCTCTCTACTAAAAATCATATGAATCTCTACGAACTCTCTAAAACTACGTTAAAGCGTCTCTAATAGCCTCTGTCAATCTGCACTGCCAATACACCTTTGCAAAATACAAAAAAACAATCGTGATTGTTCAAACATTCACGATTGTTTTTACACAAGTACCTGTCATTTTTCGATATCCGATTCAATCCGTTTCATGAACTCTTCCGCCGCGCTATAACCTTGCTGTTTTAAATACCAGTTATTCGCTGCCGCTTCAATTAGACCCGAGATATCTCGACCTGGCTGAAGTTGGATTTGAATGTGAGGGATTTGAACGTCCATGTATTCTACGAACTTCTCTTCCAATTCCAATTCGTTATTCAAGTCACTCCCCTTCCATTTGATCAATTCAATATCTAGTGAAATTCGTGTCTCTTCTTGAAAAGCTGCTCTTCCATATAAGCGCACAACATTTAACAAACCAATACTACGCAATGCAAGGAATTCTTTGTTATTGTCATCATGTGTACCAAGCAAAGTTTGTGGACTCAGCTTTTTCAGCACGACAATATCGTCCGCTACCAACCGATGTCCCCGACCTATTAGCGTATGCGCTGTTTCACTCTTCCCTACACCCGAATTGCCACGTAGCAGAACACCTATCCCTGATACATTGACACAAACGCCATGAATCGCTATCTCCGGAGCCATTGCTTTCACAACATATCCATCCATCTTCGCGCTCAGCTCCCCCGTGGAATCACGTGTGCGCAACACAGGGATCTTTTCTTCCGTACAGTACTGAATCAGACCTAATGGCTCTTCCTGCTTTGACGTGATAATAATGCAAGGAGGCGCGTATTGAACAATATTCCCAATCCTGAGCTTACATTCCTCAATGGTTAGCGTATGCAGATAATTTATCTCATTTTTCCCTAAAATTTGTACATAACCAGTTGCGATGAAATCAAATTTATCCATAAATTCTAATCCCGGCCGACGTACTTTAGACTTTTTAATAATACGATGCAATTGGTCCTGTCCGCTCAACACTTCTAATGAAAATGTATTAACTATCTCTTCAATCGTTATTATTCTCATGAACAGCCTCCATTTTACATTCTTCTTACTACACTACCATTTGGCGCTTCTCCTTAAATCGACTTTATGTCTTCTTACCGCCATCCACTGGTCCGTTCTACTTTCGGTATGAACGAACTGGATAACGCCTTCAACCTCGCTTCCAGCAGTTTGAGACGACCCTCGACAGTTCTGGTGTAGATGAAGTCAGACTTTCCAACCCGTCGTTCCCATTCTTCCAAGAAATAGCTAACATATTCTTTCTTTTGTCCGATTATTTGTGGGATAGCATGATAATCAGACCTCTTCCAAAGCTTTCCTGCCTTACGTATTAGAATGTATCGTGGATTCTCAATGGGTTCAAGAAACTCCTTCAATGCAGTCATGAAGATCGTCTTCTCATGTGTCGTCCCTTCTTCAAGCCAGCATGTGTATGTTCCTGCGCCGTCTCGCGTCACTCTAATCATATTCTTATGGAGAGGTGTTTTAACAGCACCTGCATGAAGCATGGATGCATAGACAGTTTCCGCAATCTCTTTCATGCTCGCTTCAACGGAAGGGTGCTTGCTATACAACTTCACCGTTTTATAGAAAGAAGGTGCTGCGAAAAGGAGGCCGAGTACTGTCGCAATCGCCATTCCTTCACCGAACGAAAAGGCACCAAGATTTCGGAAAAGATTGCTGAAATCAACTACTGCTTCTAAAGCGATAAAGCCCGTGATCCACAAAAGACCTCTCAACGTGTTATCCAGATAATATGGACGCGGTAAGGATTGTTTATCTGCCACGATTTCCTCGGTCATTTCACGGCCTCCATCGATGGCTCTTTGCCAACGGACGAAAAAAGTGTCTCGTTTGCCCGCGCGTTGAGTCATTTCACGATTTAATATGTTAACGCTTTCCATTGTACCTGGAGGAGCCCCAATCTCCAGTCGAGCAATGCCCGTTTCGATAATATCGCGCTTTGCTCCTATGCCAATTAAGGATTGAAATCTCCGAGTTAGATTATCATAATCTGCTCCTCCGCCTGTATCACTCCTATCTACACAGACCAGATGCCAGATGGAAGACGTTTTAGCGGGATCATTTCGATCTGTTCGAATCGCACGTCCGCGCATTTGGTTGGACAGCATGAAAGAACCTACATTAGAGGCTAAAATAAGTGAATTTATGCAGGGTGCGTCCCATCCTTCTCCAAGGAGAGCGGCCGTCCCGGTTAGCACATCCACGCCGCCCCTTTTGAGAACTTCAGTCATTATCGCAACCATCTGTTGTCGATCAGCCGAGCCCACCTCAATTCGGATAAAGGACGCATCAACTTCAAGTGGTAATGCAACGACAGTCACCCCACGGTTATTTGCTTCCTCCTCAAATATGGACCATGCACTCACCGGCAATACGACAATCGAGCCAGTCAGGATACCTGGCTTAATGAGTGGACCGAGGTTTCTACGCAGCACTTCAAAAATCGGTACGACACCAAGGCGAGCAAATGGAAGCTCATCCCCTTTTTTTAACGGCATATCCGCAATTCGAATGTAATCTGTCAAAATAACCATGCGGAGCTGTTCGCCGAGAAGCGCTTTCTCTGCCTTCACAATTTCTTCTATACTCTTCAATTTTGATGCACTATGTATTAACCCTCTCTTTATGGACGCGTTTGAAAGGAGTACGACTTTCCGACGTTCCACCGCTCCGATACGCGTTTGACGTTTTCGTATGTCTTTTAAAATGACGTTTTTATCATCCATATGAAATAGCAAGCCCGTGAGCAACTCTTCAAGCCAAGGAAGCGACAACTCCGGCATTTGCTCATCTTTCATCCCAATGATAGGGAGGGCATGGGCATACGCTTGTGAATTGTTATTTTTTAAGAACAAAAGCATACTGGAGAAAACACCTGGACTGGACAAAATCTGCTCAACATGTGCTTCAGGTTCTGCTATCCACGGATGTTGTTCGAGATACATCACAAATTCTTTATCCTCGATTAATTGCTCGATGAACTTATCCACATCGTCACGAAACGTAAGAATACGCTTCATTTCATCCATTTGAGGAATTGAATAATGAATGAAATCCTGGTGTGGACAAAGTTCTGACGCTTTTACAAGCTCAGGTACCGAAATTTCCAGATCAATCGGTCCGCACAATGCGACATAACGCTGCCACTCTGAAGCCCCCACATCGTAAGGTGGTGTGGCAGTTAGCGCGACGACAACAGGTTCACCAAGCCTCTTCTTCACGTCCATCATGGTCCTCCACCATGATGTGCGAAGATGGTGGGCTTCATCCAATATAAGTGTGCCAAAGCCAATCTGATCCAGTTTACGGATTAGCTCCTCACCACTTCCGGTCATGGGGTCTTCTAGTAGTTCATCGTCAGTCTGTTCTTCACCATTATCTATTATTTCTTCACGTCCAGAGATTAGGCTATGTAACGATTGATAGGTCGTCACCGTAACAAATGCAGGTTCCTTTAAATTAGTAGACATCCAATCAGGCGGTTCGTCTCCAAGGAAAAGCTCTGTGAATCGCTCCATCCACTGCGCCCGAATGGCCAAGGTCGGCGCAACAATCAAGGTCGGGCGATCCAGCCGAAGCATAACCTCAAGACCGAGGACCGTTTTTCCAGATCCCGGCGGCGCCACAAGATGCAGATTCCTATTCACTAGATGACTTTCCAGTTCGTTCAATATGCGTCTCTGATAGGAACGCCACTCATAGCAGAATTGAATGCCTTCCGGAAACCGTTTCATGCTTCACTCCCCCTTTCGATTTGGCTGGTTCTTCATAACTTGTTCATTTTACTGTTACACAAATTATACCAAATGAACACCATCTTTTCTCACTTGTTAGCGAAAAGCTTTACCGAAAGAAGCCTATATAGTAGTCTCGAAATTTCGAATCTTTTTTTGTGGCATTCAAAACAGCGTCCCTTTTGGCAGCCGTTGTTTTGAATGACAGATTTCATATAACAAAAAGGGATATCCACTAATCGGATATCCCCCTAACTTCATTTTTGATTCGGATGTATTGCGACTGAATTCATAGCCTTTCAAACATAACAAGGCACTCTCTTTGAATTCAATTAGTATTTATAAGATTGACCACCGTCGATAGGAATTACAGTTGCGTTAATAAATGTAGCTTGGTCCGAAAGTAAGAAGGCAACTAAATACCCTACTTCTGCAGGTTTCCCGAAACGTTTCATAGGGTTTACACTGACAAACTCTTTACCTGCTTCTTCCCAATTGTCGCCGCCTAATTGTTTCAATGACGCTTCAACCATTGGCGTCATAATCGCACCAGGTGCAATCGCATTTATGCTAATGCCGAACTGTCCGTATTCAATACCAGAGTTTCTTGTTAATCCTACAACGCCATGCTTACTTGCTGAGTATCCTGATTGATTACCAACACCACGAATCCCACCAACAGACGCTGTGTTTACAATAGAACCAGATCCTTGTTTTTTCATAACGGCTAGCACATATTTCATCCCGAAAAATACACCATTTAAGTTAACACTAATGACTTTCTGGAACTCATCGCTACCGTAATCTTCTGTCAGGTTTTGTTTGCCTTCAATCCCTGCATTATTGAAGAAACCATCAATTCGACCAAACTTCTTAACTGTTTCATCTACATAATTCTTAACGGAATCTTCATCTGCGACGTTTGCAGTGATTAAAAGCACTTCTGCTTTTGAAGATACTTCTAGCGCTAGTTTTTTTGTTTCCTCTAACCCTTCGCTATTTAAGTCAACTAATGAAACATTAGCTCCCTCTTTTACCACTTGTAAGGCAGATACACGACCTAAACCTGAACCTGCACCTGTAATTAAAATTACTTTACCATCGAATCGATTACTCATTATGAATTCCCCTCTCGAATTTGGCTCGTTAATCGTTCAATTTCTTTATCAGACTTCCCATACCTGTGATATACGCACTCTCATCAGAAGCAAGGAATAACACCAAGTTACTAACACTTTCTTTGTCCCGTTATCTAGTATCTATTCCCTAGCACATATCCATTTAAACAATTGCATGGGCAGAATCAGAAATCCTGTCAATATCACTTATGCACATTGTGGATGGTTGAAAGTGCATTTCATTATTGTGGATAAAACGATTGAATACACTTATCAACAGGCGCAATACACGGAAAGAACCAAGAATCCTGCTAATACCACTTCGAGGCTTTGTGGATAGTCTGTGTAGGAGGAAAGCGCATTTCGTTATCAAGGATTAAATCTGCAGCCTGTAGTGCGTCTATCTTGAATAAAACTAGAATCAAATAGTGATTACATTATAATCTCAGTCTTTACATTTCCAAAACTACAACTCTGTCGGTAATGAGCTTCCGAGCGCAGGCGCGAAAAAGGAGTAGCAAAGTGTATACTCCGATTCACAACCATCTTCCCCGTTTACCATTGTCCCTTTGCGGTCATACTTGGGGGGAACACGGACTAGTACAGATGGAGGTAGAGATTATGAAAAATACACAGAACAATCAAGAGTATTTGACGAACAGAGAAACGTTTGCACGCCGAAATCTCTGGTCGGGTATCTTGTTTGGATTAGGATTTGTTGCTTTTCTTGACGAAACCTTGTTCCACCAACTGCTCCATTGGCATAAATTTTACGACAAATCGACTGTCGCGGTCGGTCTTGTTTCAGATGGGCTATTTCACGCATTTAGCTGGTTCGCGACCGTTGGGGGGCTATTCCTGGTTGCCGATCTAAGAAGGCGTCATGCACTGTGGCATAAGATGTGGTGGGGAGGAAAACTTCTTGGCGCGGGGGCTTTCCAACTATATGATGGAACAATCCAGCATAAGATCATGCGCATCCACCAAATCCGATACAATGTAACTATTTTACCGTATGACCTTGTATGGAATATTTCCGCAGCTATTATGATTATCATCGGCATCGTCCTAATCATCCAAGCTAAACGCGATCAGCGTAAAGCAATAGGAGTGATTTCCCATGCATCATGAACCGAGCAATCACGCTTTCTTTCTCTTTACCGATTTGTTTTTTGGAATTCCGGCATTGCTTGCGGTTGGATTTTACATCGAGGCTGTTTTGGCAACCAACCGACGGATACGCCTTCGTAAATGGCCTTGGTTACGCACGATTTCTTTTGTTACAGGTGTACTATTCGCTGCAGCCGCAGTGGTCGGTCCACTCTCTCGTCAATCCCACTCCGATTTCACGACACATATGGTGGGTCACTTGCTTCTCGGCATGCTCGCTCCGCTGCTCATCGCACTCGCTGCACCCATGACATTGCTGCTGCGCACACTCAATGTCCATTCCGCAAGAAAACTGAACCGGCTGTTACAACGTCATCCGATCCGTTTCTTCACCCACCCCATCACCGCCTCCATCTTGAATATTGGTGGGTTATGGCTCCTTTATACAACCAATTTATATACTGTTATGCATGCAAACCTTTTTCTCCACGTCGTTGTGCACATTCACGTATTCATTGCCGGATATTTATTTACAGTTTCTTTATTATACATAGATCCAGTTTCTCACCGTTCAAGTTTCCGATATAGAACAGTCGTCTTTGTCCTAGCCCTCGCTGGTCATGGCATCCTGTCCAAGTTCATCTACGCCTACCCACCGGAAGGCGTTCCAGGAGAACAAGCTAGGAATGGAGCCCTACTGATGTATTACGGTGGGGACGCGGTCGATCTGCTACTCATTTTCATCCTATTCAGGCACTGGTATAAATCTGTTCGTCCACGAAAAGGCGCAGAAATCTTTGTCAGCCATAAACATCAAAAGGTTAAAGTATAAATTCAGAGCTTGCCTAATAAACTTAACTATTAGGTAAAAGAGAGGATGAAGCTTTGAAACGGGGGATGATTTTTGCAGGCACTATCATCGTTGGCATAATGCTGGGCATTTTGGTAACTGTACTCCTCAACTAAGCTAGATTCAATGAGTGTGGCGGGAGGACTAGGCTCATTGCTTAGTCTTTTTCGTAGTGGTTTAGAGGCTCTGACTTGAGCCTTGAAAGAATAATTGAGTAAACCAGGTTACACCTGTTTCTTTTCCAATATCTCAACAAACTTTGTTGAGGCTGATGATAGCGGCACACTTTTCAAATAGCATACACCGATACTTCTCTTAGGTATTTTTTCAATGAGTTGTACTTCATGTACCAAACCTTTCGCTAAATACTCTTCGGAAAACTCTTTGGTCACACAAGCGATCCCTAGATTTATTTTAGCAAACTCCAATAACAAATCATGAGAGCCTAACTCAATTTCCGGGGACACTTTTATCCCTTTCGATATCATATAATCCTCAACATACTTCCGGGAATTTGATTTTCGTTCAAGTAATATTAATGGCAGTTTTGCCACTTCTTCCAGGCTGACGGGATTGGATAATATTTTCTGGAACCTCTCCCCGTAAACAAACGTATCTTGAATTTCAAACCAGGGTCTTAGTTCTAGCGAAGGGTCTATAATGGGTAGGTTACAAATCGCAATATCTACCCCACCTGATTTCAAGATCGAACAAAGTTCAAATGTTGTGCCATTTACAATTTTTAACTTGATATTTGAATACCTTTTATGGAAATACTCTAAATAAGGCAGTAAAAAATACCTTGAAATCGTATCACCAACACCAATCTTTAATTCCCCCGTCGTTAGGTTTTTAAATTCCAACATTTTTTCTTCACCAGTTTCAATTAAATGAATCGCCGAATTTACATATTCAAAAAGAAGGCTACCCTCATCTGTTAAAGAGACCCCTTTAGGCGATCTATTGAAAAGGCGCGTGTCCAATTCTCTCTCCAACTGCATGATCGCTTGACTGACAGCGGGCTGCGTCATATATAGACCTTTTGCTGCTTTAGAAAAACTTTCACTTTTGCCGACCATACAAAATACTTTATATAAATCCAACTTACTAACCATATAAGCACCTCTTATACCTATCATTACATATATTCATTTTACTTATACCATTAAAACGTTGTATAGTACAAGTAGATAAGAATTTCAAAATACACTAAAGCGACACGAGGAGCGATACTATTGGGAAGAGTAGTGGGAACAGTTGTTAGAGGTCTTCGTTGCCCGATTGTTAATCGAGGGGACAATATAGAAGAAATCGTTGTAGATAGCGTGCTAAAAGCTTCAGAAGTTGAAGGCTTTGCCATAAATGATAAAGACATCGTCACGATAACAGAGTCTATCGTTGCACGTGCTCAAGGGAATTACGCGACGATTGATCACATCGCTAAAGATATTAGCTCAAAATTTGGTGATGATACAATTGGCGTAGTGTTTCCTATCTTAAGCCGAAATCGTTTTGCAGTCTGTCTTAGCGGTATTGCAAAAGGCGCTAAAAAAATTGTTTTAATGCTCAGCTATCCATCTGATGAAGTTGGTAATCACTTAGTAGACATAGACTTATTAGATGAAAAAGGAGTTAATCCTTGGACAGATGTCTTAACAGAAAAACAATTCCGCGATCATTTCGGATATATTAACCATGCTTTTACGGGTGTCGATTATATTGATTACTATAAATCGTTAATTGCCGAATACGGCGTGGAATGTGAAGTTATATTCTCAAATAACCCTAAAACCATTCTGTCGTATACAAAAAGTGTTCTTACGTGTGATATCCACACGAGATTCAGAACGAAAAAGATACTACAAGCCAATGGTGTAGAAAAAATTTATAGCCTGGATAACATATTATCCGAGTCCATCGACGGCAGTGGATATAATGAAAAATATGGCCTGTTAGGGTCCAATAAATCTACTGAAGACGGCGTAAAACTATTCCCACGTAATTGCCAGCCTGTCGTTGATAACATACAGAAAACTCTCAAAGAAAAGACTGGTAAAAATGTAGAAGTCATGGTTTACGGCGATGGCGCATTCAAAGACCCAATCGGTATGATATGGGAACTTGCAGATCCAGTTGTATCACCCGCTTACACAGCAGGCCTGAAGGGCACGCCAAATGAAATAAAATTAAAATACCTTGCAGATAATAACTTTGCCCACTTAAGAGGAGATGACCTTAAACAAGCAATCTCTGACTTCATCGATAACAAAGACGAGGATCTTGTGGGGTCGATGGAATCACAAGGCACAACGCCTAGAAGACTGACTGACCTTATCGGCTCTCTGTCTGATTTAACATCAGGCAGCGGCGATAAAGGGACACCGATTGTCTTCATCCAAGGTTATTTCGATAACTTTACAAAATAACCTTATCTCAAAAACAAGCAATGCCATTTTTCTTTGGCATTGCTTGTTTTTTATTTCCTTTCGGGGCATTGAGCAAAGCACTGAAAATTACATTCCTCCAACGCTTTTCTATCAAGTACCGCAATAGGTTTGATAAGGTGCCGTCGTATCCGGCAATGTAGAGAATTCAGCTTGTTCATCGGAGTACTCGTAAGGGTTTGAAAGCACATTCAAAAGCTTTTCCATCACGCTATAGTCTTCTTGTTCCACTGCGGCCTTCAGTGCTGCTTCGACTCGGTGGTTCCGTGGAATTAATGCAGGATTACTGTTCTTCATCAGCTGTTTCGAATCGACTTTCGATTGTTGCTGTCCGCTTATCCTCGCCTGCCAGCGCTCAAACCATTGAGCAAAGTCCGGGGTTCCAAACAGGACTGTATCTTCCGGCTTATCTAAAGTAAATGCGCGGAAGGTATTCGTATAATCCGCCTGATGCTTTTCCATCATACTGAGTAAGTCATTAATCAGTTCTTCATCCTGCGTTTCTTCGTCAAATAGCCCCAGTTTCGCTCTCATACCTGCGAGCCAATGAGCGTGATACAACTCAGTAAAACTTGAAATCTCATCTTGGGCAAGTTCAACAGCCCTCTCCTGGTTGTCATGCAATAGTGGCAAGAGGGTTTCAGCAAATCGTGCAAGATTCCATCCAGCAATTAATGGCTGATTACTGTAAGCATAGCGACCTTGCCTATCAATGGAACTGAACACCGTAGCGGGGTCATAGATATCCATGAAAGCGCAAGGCCCATAATCGATGGTTTCTCCGCTAATGGTCATATTATCCGTGTTCATTACCCCGTGGATAAAGCCGACCAGTTGCCATTTAGCAATGAGCTCTGCTTGCCGCTTCATGACTTCCTGAAACAATGAAAGGTATCGGTCCTCATCCGCTTCAATGTCCGCGTAATGACGCTTGAGTGTATAGTCAGCCAGAATCCGTAATTCATCAATCGTTCCCCATTTTGCAACGTATTGGAAGGTACCGACACGCAGGTGACTGGCGGCCACTCGGGTCAGAACTGCACCAGGCAGCTCGGTTTCACGGATGATTGATTCAGCAGACGTCACCACCGCCAGACTACGGGTCGTAGGAATACCCAGCGCATACATGGCTTCGCTAATGATGTATTCGCGCAGCATCGGTCCAACTCCTGCCCGTCCATCGCCTCCACGTGAGTACGGCGTTCTACCTGAGCCCTTAAGCTGAACATCAACCCTTTCACCTTGAGAAAGAATTTGCTCGCCCAACAGTATAGCCCGACCGTCCCCCAACATGTTAAAATGTCCAAATTGATGCCCCGCATACGCTTGAGCAAGAGGAGATGCACCTTCGGGAATCTCATTTCCAGCAAGCACCGCTACACCCTCTTCGCTTTTCAACGCCTGAACGTTTAAACCCATTGCTTGTGCTAATGAATCATTAAGTTTGATCATCTTCGGTGCGCGTACTGGAGTTGGATTGATGCTAGTGAACAACGCATTCGGCAAACGGGCATAACTGTTATCTAAGTTCCATCCTGTTTCTATACTCATGTATAATTGCTCCTTTTTTTAAGTCTATCTTTATATCAGTATCCATCAAATCGAGGAAATTTCATAATACTGTGTCCTATTCCCTTGCTTGTTAACATATATAATACCTTTCCCTTTGCAGCGAAAACTACTCATGAAAAATAACTTCTACGATGGCCAAAACTTTTTTTGATAAAATACACGAATTAGGAAAAGATACGATTGAATGAAGAAAAAAGTAAAGGGGCGACTTAAGCATGTCGATGGAATGGTTTAACAGAGTAACCAGTGAGCTTCATGATCACTTAAATTCAATTTGCGAAAAATATGATCAAGTCGGTCATATGGCGATTGACCAAAGCGCCAAACATCCACGTATCGAATTTTTTGTCGAAACGGAGGACGGCGAAAATGAATACTTCTGTACCCTTCATTTTGACCCACATAATGCAGAGTTTTACGTGGAAACTTTTGACTTTGAATTCGAGCAGCCAACGAGAATTATTCTTACTGACATTGAGGATATAATTGACGCTGTTCATGATATCTTCCATGATTTCATGACCGATGATGATCTAGATGATCTCGACGAGGAGTTTGTTTTAGACGCAGTAGATGGCGGAGAATACTACGTGGGTGAAATTACTGATACAGAGTTTGAGGAACTGAGCGTCGAATGGGAAACACCTGAAGTCACCGCTTTCCAAATTGAAGATGAAATAGAAGTAACGCATCAATTCGGCGTAGTCAATGCTACTGGCAATGGCGTTCTCCGAAGGGTCAAGCGCTTCTGGTCAGAAGGCAACGAGCTTCATAAAGAAGAAAGCAGCTTCGTCTTTACAAAAGAAGAAGCGAGCACACTCATTGCTTTGGTTGCGAGTAATATGGATAAGATGGCTTCTTATGAAAATCTGTAAAGCTTAAAGAAAATACGCAACCACATAAACAGGCATTAGGAAATCTCTCCTAATGCCTGTTTTATCATTTGTTCAAGAAACTAGTTAATCGTACGATCCAAAAACTGATCTACTTTCTCTTTGTAGTTGTCTTCGGCGAGTGCAAAGGATTCCCCGTGGTTCGCTTCCGGGACAAGGAAGAGTTCTGCATCACTTGACGTATTCTGATACAAATCCTGTGTCATTTCCGTAGGAACGAACGTATCACCTTTCCCGTGGATATACAGAATTGGGACATCCGTTTTCTCCACTTCTTTCAACGCACTTGCCTCCCTGAATGAATAACCAGCCCTGATTTTTGTTAAAGCACTGGTGCTGTCTAACAATGGGAGAGCCGGCAGGTGAAACATTCGGTTCATTTGGTACGCGAATAATTGATAGACAGATGCATATGGACTGTCCGCTATAATGGCCTTGACTTGTCGGGGAAGCCCTTCTTCTCCACTAGCCATCAAGACCGTTGCTGCGCCCATCGATAGACCATGGTAGGCCACTTCAGTGCCAGATCCAAGCTTTTCCACCAATGTTTCTGTCCAATCAATTAAATCGAGCCGATCCGGCCAGCCGAATCCGTAATAATCACCCTCACTCTTTCCATGCCCTCGTGCATCAGGCATAAAAAGATTGTAGCCCAAATCTTTATGATAATACTGCCCAAATAGCCCCATTTGCTTCGCGTTACCTAAATAGCCATGTGTTAAAATAACCAATTTATCTGTTGGCTGGGATGCGGGCAAATAGTAGCCTGACAGTTCTAGTCCGTCGCGTGATGGTAACGTAAGGCGTTCAAATTTTTGAGCAGACGTCCAGTCTATCCAATCGCCATTCAAAAAAAGGTCCATTGTCTGATCCGACACTTCTAAATCTGAATTCTTCTGCAAGAACTCTTTCGGTCCCCGCTTGACTGCTAACTCATAGAAAAAAAAGCTACCAATGAGTTGGAACAGCAAGAAGACAGTCGCAATAAGAAAAAGTAGTTTCTTCCAATTAATTCGAATTTTACTCAGTCTCCTTTTCTTTTCTGTCCCCGCGCATGCATGAGACCTATGACTATTATAGTAGAAAAACAGATAGAATTGGACGAAATCACTAAGATTACACAAATTCCCAAAGCGTTTCGAACTATAGTATTTAAAATTAAACAGCATCTCAATCTAATTCAAAAATCATATTTTTCAATCTACCCACGAAACTGACCCCTACGTTTCACACTAAATTGATACTTTTAAATAGTCCAGATATTTGCTAAAGTTATGAATACAAAAATGATTTCACTAAGAAAGGGATGCTTTATGACTATGAGAACATCACTATCGACTACAACAAGTTATTCAAAATCACGCACTTTTGATATGGTAATAACAGCAATGTTAATTGCACTCGTATTCGTTGCAACCCTCACTTTAAATATCAGACTACCTATTGCGGCAAATGGTGGACTAGTTCATCTCGGAACAGCTATGCTCTTTATTGTAGCAATTCTTTTTGGCCCTAAAAAAGCGGCACTCGCTGGCGCTATCGGTATGGGGTTATTTGACTTAGTGTCTGGTTGGACATTGTGGGCACCATTTACCATTGTGGCTCGTGGGTTGCAAGGATATATTGTTGGGACAATTGCTTGGTCGTTGAGCCGCAGAGGAAAAAGTATTCCTTTCAATCTACTAGCCACAATCGCTTCAATTCCCTTTATGTTGGGCGTTTATTACGTTTGTGAAAGGATTCTTTTCGGCAACTGGATGATACCACTTGCTTCCATTCCCGGAAACCTGGTTCAAAATATTGTAGGGATTATTGTAGCCATTCCAGTATGTGTTTTGCTGAAAAAAGTTTCAGTTTTCAAATGAATTAATTATTCGTTTGCATTGATGAGTTCCGTTGATTGTAACGGAAGGCGGCGACTCCAGCGGGAAAAGCTAGGAAGAGAAAGAAGTTCACTCTTCCCTGGCTGAAAGCCCCGCAGGAACGCAGTGACGAGGAGATTGAAGCCGTGCCCGCGGAAAGCGTCCGCCTCTCGTTACAATCAACCTTCTACGGATTTTATTCTAATTTCCTCTATTATGAAATTGACTCAATAGGAACAATGCATTTATTTGCAAGACTAAGAGCGCACTCATTTTCATCACCCTGACATAAATTGCTTCTCCTTGGACACAATAGAAAGGATGAAATCATTCTACAAAAGGAGGTTCATGTTATGTCAGAGGAAAACAAAAACAAGAATAAGGATAAAGGGAAACAACGAAACGCCGCTAAATACGATACCAAGCCGAAAAACGATGTAGAGTTTGCAAGCGAGAGCGAATTTCTAAATTTAGATGGTAAGAAAAACAAAAGAAAACGATAAAAACAGTGCCTGTTCACCATATGTGTGACAGGCACTGTTTATTTGGTTCAACAATTTTCATATTGAATAACTAAAAAAGACGCATTCCCGTTGTTTACACGGAAATGCGTCTTTTTAAACTGAGGTACCAATTTTAACTATAAACGGGCTCGTTTTCACTTAGACCAAGCGACTCCGCTGTTGAAGCATGAATTTCGCGCAGAAGCTCTGGATTTTCCATTAAGGACATGCCATAAGAAGGAATCATTTCCTTGATCTTCGGTTGCCATTCTTCAATATGTTCAGGGAAACATTTCTCCAGGATGTCAAGCATGACCTGAACGGCGGTTGACGCACCCGGGGAAGCGCCGAGCAATGCAGCAATCGATCCATCTGCCGCACTCACCAGTTCCGTACCAAATTGAAGCGTACCTTTGCCGCCCTTTTCCGTATCCTTTATCACTTGTACACGTTGGCCAGCTACTACTAAATCCCAATCCTCACTTTTTGCGTTCGGGACAAACTCTCGCAAAGCTTCCATGCGCTTTTCTTTCGATAACATCACTTGCTCAATCAAGTATTTCGTCAAAGACATCTCTTTTACGCCAGCCGATAACATCGTTAGGACATTATTCGGTTTTACGGAAGTTAATAAATCCATCATGGATCCGGTTTTTAAAAACTTCGGAGAGAAGCCCGCGAACGGTCCAAACAGCAACGATTTTTTATCGTCGATGAATCGTGTGTCAAGATGCGGAACAGACATTGGTGGTGCACCCGCCGGAGCTTTCCCGTATACTTTCGCATGATGCTGTGCCAAAACTTCTGGATTTTTACAAACCATAAACATGCCGCTTACTGGGAAGCCCCCAATCCCTTTTCCTTCAGGAATTCCGGATTTTTGTAGTAAATGCAGGCTGCCTCCGCCGCCGCCAATAAAGACGAATTTGGCAGTATGGCGTTCCACTTTTCCATTATCAACGTTTCGTACTTTCAATTCCCATGAACCATCGCTCAACTGATTAAGATCCTCTACGCTTTGTCTGTAGCGCATGTCGACGTTTTGACTCGTTAAGTGGTCAAACATGCTATTGGTTAACGCACCAAAATTGACATCCGTTCCAGCGTCAATTTTCGAAACCGCAATCGGCTCATTGGTTGTCCGGTCTTTCATAATAAGCGGAAGCCATTCCATTAGTTTCTTAGGATCATCCGAAAATTCCATCTCTTGAAATAATGGATTGTTTGACATCGCTTCAAAACGTTTCTTTAGAAACTTTACATTTTTCTCACCGTGTACGAAACTCATATGAGGCAACGGCATGATAAAGTCCTCTGGATTACTGATTCGTTTTTTCTCAACCAAATACGACCAAAATTGTTTGGAGATTTGAAACTCTTCATTAATTTTTATCGCTTTACTAATATCAATCGATCCGTCGGGCTTTTCGCTTGTGTAGTTCAGCTCGCACAGTGCAGCATGGCCCGTCCCCGCATTATTCCATTCGTTCGAGCTTTCCTCCCCGGCGTTTGAAAGTTTCTCAAAGACGGTGATTTTCCAGTCCGGTACCAACTCTTTCAAGAGTGATCCTAACGTCGCACTCATAATGCCAGCACCAATTAAGATAACGTCTGTTTTCGTTTCTTGGCTACTCATTTTATCCATCCTTATTTTGAATTTGCAAAAAAGAGCGTGGACAATCCCGTCACACACCTTTTTTGTATCTATTAATCTGTATCACACTCTATATTAATTATGCATCGATGATTAAACATACTATTCCTTCCTAATTATAGACTAGTTTCGACAGATAAAAAAGGGAGAAGTTTTCCTAAAAGGAATTAAATACAGAAAAAGCGACATATTTCATCATTTCCTGCGAAGGTAAGTTGAGCGAATTGGCTGAAATGTGCCTACGCTGACGCTTACTAGCCATGAGTAGGATTTCATGAAATAGATAATAGCCGAGCTTGCTCTCGAATTCAATGAGAGAAGGTCCGCTTTTATTATTGAGCAATCGCAACAGTTAGTTCAAATGAGGCGAAACTCCAATCGTCCAAGTATAATGAACAAAGTTTATCTTCTGTCCATTCATTTCGAATTCTTCACCCTCAGTAGCGATCCTCTCGAACCCATTGGTGTTTAGAACTTTTTGAGACGCTATATTGTTAGTTGTTGTTTTCGCTTTAACTCGCTTTATTTCTTTGTCATCTACTATTTCTAATAATAACTTCAATGCTCTAGTGGCAATACTTTTTCCAGTATGCGCTTGCCCCACCCTATAACCGAGATGACCGATTTTTTGAGATTTATCAATATCTACTAAATTTATTCTTCCTAGTATAGAACTATCGTTATCGTTATCTTTAATTAAATAGAAATACGAACCTCCTTGAACTTGTTCTTCAAGTAAAGCTTCGTGTCTTTTTTTAAAAATCCCAATGTTATAGTAGTCATCTCCACGAGAAGGTACCATTTCTTCGAAAAATGTTCTATTTTCAAGTTCAAACTTATATAAACCTTCGGCATCTGTAACTTTTAATTTTTCAATATATACATCCATGTATAATACCCTCCATACAAATCCCCATTCTGACATTGCTGACAGTTACAGATTTTCTTAAAACAATCCTACCAATGAGCAATACAATTCGTTAAACATTGACTTCATGATGATTTTTTCTAATGAAAAATTCATGTTCTTCATCTACACCCATTACTAATGGTTTATCAAGTGTTATTGTCATTGGGAAAATCACTGATTTCTTTTCCGAGAACAGCCATCTTCTACCTATACTAGTTAGAAGAAGAAAAACACCATTATTATATTCTTGCATGAAATTTAAAAGAGTATTTGTAATAGGGTCACTATCTCTTTCAAAAATATTAACTTTTTTCAATTCCTCTCCAACCTTTGGTGCATCTTTTACAATTAAACCAATTTCACTGATATTCAAAATATTATTTACTGAAAATGGCGTTTCGCTATTTGGATTCACAGTATGCCGAGCAATAAGTTCAACTATATTTCCTGCTGGATCTTCAAAATAGCAAGCGGATGCAGACCAAAACACAAAATCTATCTCGTCTTCTCCCTCTTCTAATAAAAGCGTAGTTTTTCCTTTCAACCATTCCTTTGCTTCCTGAAATTGATTGGCGGGTATATTAAATGCAAAATGATAATAGGGGTCGCCTGCTACTTTTTCATTAGTAAATTCTAAAATACTTGTTCCTATTTGAATTTGAAATCCATTTGGATTCTCCCCACAAATTGAAAAACCCAAATGTTGCGTATAAAATTCTTTCATCATTTCTATTTTATTTGTTAGTAAAGTCAGTAATTTTATCTCCATAAAAAATTCCCCCTTATGAATATCTACCTTTAATTACTGCAGAGTAAGCGTAAAATAGCGACCACTTTTTTTACGCTTATTTATCTATTGAAATAGTAGGGAAACCATTATTTTGGTTTCCCTACTATTATTTTTCAGATTCTATTTTAGGAACCTTTATTATTGGTTGCTCGGCTGTTGTAGAATTTTCTTCTTTAGCCCTTTTTACTTTCAATTTAAAGTATTCGTCTACAGCTTGCTGGACAATCTTATTTTGAGAGCCATTCGTGTGATCTCCTGGCCTTGTAGTAATATTCGGGATAAGGACTGCATAAGCAATTTCCGGATTTTCGTAAGGTGCAAAACCGACATGCGATAAGTTGATTGTCGCCTTTCCAGAGCTAAATGCCTGCGCCGTCCCCGTCTTCCCAGCTCCATCATAGGCTTTTCCTTCAAAAATTTTAGCAGCCGTCCCTTTAGGTGCATAATACACGTAATGCATTCCACGCTTCATTTGATCAATTTCCGCATCCGTATTCTGAATCCTATTTAAGATATTAACCTCTGTTTCTTGAATGAGCGGACCTAGAATTTCACCATCCTCAGATGGTTCGCGCATTTCTTTTAACACTTTCGGAGCAATACGATAACCGCCATTTGCAATTGTTGAGACGAATTGAGCCAGTTGAAGTGTTGTATAAGTGTCGAACTGTCCAATGGTTAAATCCATTAAAATACCTAATTCATTACTATCACCAATCAGGCCGCCTGACTCGCCCGGTAAGTCAATGCCGGTTTTTGTTCCAAGTCCGAAAGACGCAAAAGATTGTCGGAATGTATCATATGCATTTCTTCTATTACTTCCCGAGTCCTTAGAACTATTTCGGGAATTCACCATGGACAATGCAGTACGGAACATATAAACGTTCGAAGACCTGCCGATTGCTTCAATATCATTTACATAAACTCTACCGTTTTGATTAAACAGTGATCTTTTTGTAATACCACCACCGATATTAATTGGTTCATCTATCTTCGTTTCACCGATACGTACCAAATTTTCCTGATACCCCGTAAGAATCGTTGCCATCTTAACTGTTGATCCCGCTTCGTGAAGTGCAGTGAACGTCCCAAATGCGTAGTCCCATATTTCGAGCTTTCCTGTTTCTGGATTCGTAACAACCTGCTTACCTACAAGAGAAAGAACTTCACCATTATTCGGATTCATCATGACTAGGAAAGCCCTGTTCAATTCTCCGGTATTTGGGCCTCTTTTCAATTCCAACAATTTATCCGAAACAATTTTTTCAAGTGTCTGTTGCAGTTCGCTATCAATCGTCAGAATAAGATCCTTGCCTGGTTCGCCTTCTCTGATTGTTTTCGTTTCGACGATACGCCCGCTACGATCTTTAATATTCTTAACAATTGTTTTTTGTCCCTTTAACAAGTCTTCATAATACTGCTCAATATAACTTTTTCCAACACGGTCATTTCTTGAATAGTCCCGTGCCAATAAATAATTCTCTCGAGATTTAGGAATACCTTCAATGGGACTCGTAGTTGTCCCTAGAATCGTATTGTCTGATCTCCTCATACGTTCCCAATCTGTCGTTGTATCTACGCCTGGCAACTCTCCTAGACGTTCAGATACAGTTGCGAATTCCTCGTCCGTCACATTTCCACTTTTCACTATTTGTGGGGAGTACGCATAGCCCGACATCATTTCTCTGTAAATCGCAAGTACTTCTAGCTCCTCTTCCGTGAATGAATCAATTTCCTCTTCCGTAATACGTTCACGTGTTAGCCTATTAATCTCACGCTGCAATTCGATCCTTGAAAGCGTACTTTCCTTTTCAAGTTTCTCTAATTCCTTTATAGAAACCTTTTTCGACGCTGCCTCAGAATTCTTTAAAATCCAGAAGTCTCTCCTATCCCCAGTAGTAATCCTTTTCGTCTCTTGGTCAATCAAGACCGCAAGTTTCTCAGCGACTTTTAGCATATCTGCTGAACTCGTAGACGTCATTTTCGTATATGTAATGGCATTTTTGGGATCGTTATCAACCAGAATATGCCCCATGCGGTCAAAAATTCTTCCCCTTGGCACGCTTGTGTTGACAGGTATTTCTTCTGTTTTTTCCAACTCAAGGGAATATTCCTCACCTTTGACGATTTGTAAATAACCAAGGCGGAAAATGAGCAATGAAAATAGGATAAAAATTGAAAAGAACAGGAAGTTCATCCGGAATGGGATATGTTTTCGTTGGCTAATTTTAGCCTGATTCGCCTTGCGCATCTGATTATTCATAATACCCCCCTCATTCTCCATTACTTATTTCGAATTATATCATTCATTATATAAAACTAGCATATATTTACGTTTTAGGGAATTTTTTACTCCAATACTCAATAAGAATCGGCCGCCCTGTAAAGGCTGTCGATTCTTAAATTAATGCTCATGTTAGTTCAAGATGAAGTAAGTTTAGTCTTATTATTAAGGAATCTAAGCAATACCATGGCTAACGCTAATATTCCTATTAGTAGAAAACCAACGAAAAAAATTTTCAACCCAGCAGTAGGAGATTTTGATACGAAACCACTTAATACCAAAAACAAAGCGCCAATACCAGATAAGAAGTACGAAAATATCCTACCCTTACGTTTGAGTAGAATATATCCTATAAGGATTATGAGGTACGTTGCACTTAGTAACATAAGTAAAGGGAACGTAGGTGCAAATTTTGCTGCATATACAAAATGGTCAATTGGTAAAATATCATTTAGGTTTTCTACTTTTCCATTTGCCACCCGAGAAAAGATTGCAGTATGTTTCCATTCCCACGGTTTCTCTAATATTGTGCTACCTTCATACCAAGTAGCCCCAGTAGAAACTATTAAAAGTATTGAAGCCAAACCAAATTGGATAAAAATCTTAAAAGACACTTTCGTCACCTCAAATATATTATAAAATTTAATATTATTTACAATTGAAGTAACAAGCCGTCACTACAAACACTTTAAAAAATTGAGCGTAAACCCTTGTTGGATTAAATGCACCTATTAATTCAATAAAAAACCAATTCTTCGGTAAAATAAAACACGCTTTGGAAATTTTCCAAAGCGTGTTTTATTTTACTTCATCATGTGACTGATATTGGTCCGAGACAATGAAATCGTCTTCTAGTAGAACGTAAGGGTGTGTCTCCATCAAAATTGTTTTGAGGTAGTCTGGCATTTTATCTCTCTCGTACGCACAAATTAATGGAAACGACAGCTGATTTACAGCTTTGTCTACTATTTCCTCTAAATCTTCTATAAGATGTAGCGGCTCTTCCATAGTGGCCCACTCGACATGCGCCCATGCTCGGAAAGAAATACTATTTTCCAAATAGGGCTGAATTGTATTACTAAAGTACTCAGCGATTGAAGGAGGATGATAACTGCCACTTGACCAATAGAATTCCAGGCTATTTACATAGTGTATGAACTTCATTTGATCTTTTGTTAAACGAGCGCTCAGTTCTTTTTGAAGAATAGGGTATATACGAGAATTCTCAATAAGAATCACGTAATCTCCTGCTGCAATGCCATCTTGTACATAATTCAAGACCTGTATAATATAATTTTCAATTCCATTGTACTTATACAGAACATGAAGGTGAACATCTTCTGGGTCCTCAAATAGCTGATTCATTTTGCTTTTCATTTCTGTTTTTGCAACATCATTTAAAATTTCAATCACATTTATCCCTCCTTTATTTATACTCAAAATAAACCTTGTTAATTCTATCTTAAACTAAATCCCACTATTTGCAAGATAACATATGCATTATTAATTAAATAATCTATCAATTTAAATCGTTATCAGCGAAAGCAACTAACACGATTCTGATATCTCCCGTATTACCTCTTTCTTTCCTCTATCGTAATAGACAATGAAAATAACACGTCTCATTCAATAACTGAATGGAACGTGTTTTGTTAGCTAGTTACAAGTATCTATGACTAAAAACGTTGTATTTCTAACACCAAAAGCTTAACCCTCGGGAATTAGCAATCGCTCCTAAACAACCTAACCGTTATAAACACTATCACATGTTCCAGCTAGTGGTTCATAAAAACAATGTTGTTTAAACTGACCAGTAAAAGGTTGATCATACCATGTTGGAGGACATGGACCAGACGGATTAAAATACCAAAGGGCATATTTCGCTGGATGGTCTCTCCAGTAAAGCAAAGTCTGTTTTGCTAATCTCTTTTCATTAGGTCTCGCTCGTTCATAAAACAAATTCCCTTTTTGAACAGCTTCAAAAGAATAGTTTCCTCCTTGTATTTGAAAAATGACGTCTTCAATTGATCTTAAATCTACAAAGTCTGGACATTCTGCCACAAGACGATTAACGATTACATTTCCAACATATAACATTCCTTGATTACCTTCAGCCTCGGCTTCTGCTCTCATCATCCTTGCTATTAAGTCAATGTCTGAATCGCGGTATTTTACTCTCGCCATTTTTTCACCCCAAGGTATAGTATGAAAAAAAGTATACAATGATGTCATTATTACAACTTTATTCAACTGACGCTTGAACATAAGAAGCGTTTGCTCTTATTGAGCAATTGCACCTGTTACTTTAAGTACAATACTTCACAAATGTCATGGGATAAATCCGTGAAACTATTTTACTAATCTCTATTTAAGCTAGCTAATATCTAAAATTATTAATTCAAACCCGTATAGTTGAAAGGAGTCAAGATGAATGTTAATATTATTACAAACGATAAAACATACTATTCCTATCTGTTTTCAAAATTAGATAGACAAAGGAGAAGATGATAATGAGTAATGTACCTTTAATTGTAACTACAGATTGGTTAGCCGAAAGATTGGATGATCCAAATTTAAGATTACTCGATGCCACTACATTCTTAAAAAACCCTGAAAAAGATGGTTATTATGATGTGTGGTCTGGAAAAGAAGCTTATGAAAAGGGACATATACCAGGAGCTGTTTTTGCCGATCTTTACAATGACTTATCAGATCCGGACTCTGAATTTTCTTTTACCCTACCTCCTCGTGATACATTTGTCGAAAAGGTTAGTGAGCTTGGCGTAGGAGAAGGCACATATGTAGTTGTTTATGATCAAGGTGCAATCATCAATATTCCTGATGTTATCGCATCAGATTGGGCATCACGTCTTGCTTGGCAATTATCATACGAAGGTTTTGACAATGTAGCAGTGCTTGATGGAGGTTTTCCAAAATGGATTGAGGAAGGCCGACCTGTAACTACCGAGCCCGGTTCTTATCCGAAAGGAAGCTTTACAGGTGAAAGAAAATCTGAATTATTTGTAACAAAAGAAGAAGTTCTAGAAGCAATAAATGATGAGAACGTTATTATTCTTGATAGTTTATCGGAAGCGAATTTTAGCGGTGAAGTGAACACCTACGGAAGACCTGGTCACATTCCTGGAAGTGTTAATGTATTCTTTGGTTCACTATCCGACCCGAAAACTAAAGAACTATATGATGATGAAAAACTACGTGAAATATTTGAGAAAGTTGGAGCTCTGGACCCCAACAAAAAAGTCATCACATATTGTGGCAGTGCAATTGCCGCTACATGGACTGGATTAATACTAAATAAACTCGGACAAAAGAATGTAGCTGTTTATGATGGTTCACTGACTGAATGGGCAAAGGATCCATCATTACCACTAGAAACTAGTTAAAAACAGGTTATGTAACTGTTAAGTTTTCAAATTTAATATACTGACTTAAAGAAGCATTTGCTATAAAAGCAAATGCTTCTTTTTAAGTAATCTGATCGATTGTTGAACACTGATTAAACGTCCTTCCTCAAATTTCCTGCATCGTTAATTGATGAACACAGTTTCATTAAATGAAATCCCAAGATATCTATACCTCAAATGAACCTTATTTATAGCTTCATGATGAATAACACTAATCCCATAAATTTCATCCTTTTTAGAAGCTGTGCCAGCATCTAATTTTTTAAAGTTAGAAGATGGAGATGTGCCCACTTTAATAGATACATCCTCTAAACTTTTGAATCCATACTCTTTTGATTCCTCATTATTATAATCATCCGATATGATGAAACCTTGTAAAGCGTTAGTAACCTGTACTTTTGTTTTTAATGGTGCTTCATTGTTGTTCACTGAAGTGTCTAATACTTTAATTTCACGAAAACCTTTATTACCAATTCCAACAACGACTGATTTACGATCTCCAGACGAAGCAATAGTACCAATTTCTAAAGGCGGATTAAATTTCACAATGGAATAGAAAATGCCTATAGCTACTCCTAAGATTAGAACAGAAATCCAAAGTTTCTTCTTCACTTTCCCCCTCCTTACAATCGTTTTTCTTCAAATAAGTCGAGTAGAAGGGAACCTCTCTACCTTACGGTAGATTGTGTTCCTCCCCCCTCACAGAACCGTGCTTGCGCTATTTACGCACACGGCTCCTCCTAGTCACCATTCACATAATATAGCTGATCTCTTTCGCTCAGATTTCGCTAATTCTGCTATCCTTACTAGTTTTGTTTCCATTTATTATCCCTACCTCTGTGTGTAGTAAATGTGTCCCTAGTAAGGGTGATAACTTGGTAGCAGCCTTTCCTCCATCGGCATTACCCAACTTCATTGGTACTACGCTGCTATCCGACTCCCTACAACGGCATTTGGTTTCCTTGCTTATTATCGCTTGTACACCATACTCTTCTATAAAGAAAAGACCGGTAGGGTCTCCCGAGTTGCCGTATCATATCAATGTGTAACGTGCCAAGGTCTCTGACTCCAGAGAGGTTTTATCCTTCTTGCCTTTAACGAAGGATGAAATGTAGCTTTCTGCCGCAGGTAAGGCATCAGCCCTCTCGATTTACTAACATTATGGAGCTCAATCCCTTCAACCAGTTGGCTTTCGGCCCGCTACCTAACTGTCTACGCTTAAAGGCTAATGTTACCATTAGCCCTCCAAGACTCGCTACGAGTGAATGGCTAGTTCTTTCTCGACGGGAATCCCACCCGCTATATGATACGACCTAGGCTCGGCCGCACACCTGCCCGTTAGTAAAAGTGGGTTTCTACTTATTAGAAACGCTGCCATTAGCTTAAAAAATGTAATGATTCATTTGTCTAATTGTTTTTCTCTCTTCCACTTAGAATACGTATAGACTAATTGAAAAAGCAAAGCAACTATTAATACAGAGGTTGATATTATTTTATATAGAACGGGTAATTCCGAATAAGTGAACAGTATTATAATTACCACGACACTGAATGGTACCAGCCATAAAGTCCTCATGAATTTTTTCTATAATTCAGCTTCCAGTAAATAATTCCGCCAGTACGTCCATTCTTCAATGTAAACACCCCCATATTTCGTATGTAACCTGCCCGTTGGCTTAACAAGGTATTTTGTGTTTTAACAGTCCTTTTTATAAAATATAAGAGTTGCGTTATCGTTTAATTTCTTGCTGACTCCTGTTTTGCTATAACCCATTTTTTCGTATAAATAACAATTTTGTTCTTCCTCTAGTATTGTAGCTAATTCCCAAGTAGTTGCTTGGGGGAACATATCTTCAATTAAATATAAAACCTTTTGAGCTATCCCTTTTCCTTGATAAGTAGGCAAAATAAACATCGGACTAATCCAAAATTGAACGTCTTCTCTCCAAAAAACACAGATAGCTCCCACAAGGGTATCGTCTGCAAATATCTTATAGAAACCACCATTATATTGATTTATTCTCGATAGTACTCTTTCGATAGTTTCATTCGCTGGGTTTGTTTCGTAATCCTCATATTTATGTAACAAAGGCATAAAGGCTTTTACCTGAATATCAAAAATAGCTTGTGCATCGTTTTCAGTTGCCTTTTCCAATATAAGTCCCATTATTTAACCTCCTTTATATTTGAATTCTGTATTATTCAACAAGAATTTGCTTCCTTGTTAGTGAAAAAGCGTCTCCACTTATTGTAGAAACGCATCCCTGAGTTGAGTAATCCCACTCATCTATGTTATTGAAATTCTTTACTCCATTCATCATCTTCCAATATCACACCATTTTCAGCGACGTAACCGATAATAACAGTACCCTGTTGCAGTTTGTCTTCGCTTTCCAGAAAAGATATGAACTCATTAAAGAGTTTTTCATCCTCGTTACTCTTTTTTCGGGGGATATTAATACGAATCGTAGGTGCAACGTTAAAATCTTTATAACTCCCCGGATTAGCAGAATCAATACCCAATTCTTCTCCTACTTCGTCATCATAATAGACCTGAAAATCAGTGATTTCTCCGAGTTTTTCTTTAATGTAAGGACCTATTTCATGTTCTAAATCATCTGCCCATTTATCAGCGGCGTAAGTGTCCACCATTTTTTCCTTAGCTTCGCTATAGTAAACAAAAAATGTTACATTATTTCTCTTATCCCGCACCTTGGCACCGTAATCAAAATTAAAGTTACCCATATTATCATACAAAATGTCATCTATCTCGAAGTTATTATTAAATTTATCTTCTAAATATTCCTCTGCCTGAATTTTCACCTTTTCTTCTTTTTCTTTATCTGGCTTCATACTCTGAAGAAAAGAAAATACAAGTATAGCTATTCCTAATAGAATCACTCCAAAAACAATAAGAGTCACTTTGAAAAATTTGTTCACAAAGTCACCTCTATCCCCTTTTAGTCTTTCCACAAAAAGAAATTCATGAATGTTGTTCCAGTAATGCATTGGTTAGCGAATCTTCCGATAATTTATCCAAGTAAACTATCTGTTAGTGAAAAATAGCTATCATTGATCAATTTAATATCTATTCTACATGCTAATTTAAATTGAATAACTCTGAAATGATTTCAGCACTTCCTGGAGAAAACATAAATAATGAGAACGAAATACATAATAGTCCTACTAAAACCAGGCTGTATTTTTTATTCCCAAGTAGCCCCTTAACTACTAGAAATAATCCTACAAGTAATAGTAAGAAATACCAAAAGCCCATAATCTCACCCCCTGCTTAACTTAATACAATGACGCTACCGTCCAATGTAAAGTTCTTCCTCTTTGCTTTAATACAATCCAAACGAATTTTTCCATATTAACAACTAAACTGCCGTCAGCAAAAATGCGCTTCTACTTGTTGTAGAAACGCACTTGTACCTTGAATGAGAGAAATATGCTCATTTACACTCAAAGGAATATTTACTTGTTAGGTTATTATGTATTTCTATTAAAACTTCCCCACTATTTTCATAACATCCAGAAGTTAATAAACGGATTTCTTTGGTATTAAAGTAACTAGTTGAAATCACTAGAAAAGATACCACTAATAAGAGTATTACTAAAATCCAAGAAACCCCTATAAAGTATCTACTTTTAAATAATTGCACTATCAAAACCTCCTCATTTAAGCAATGCAAAACGCTATACAGATTCTATCGTATTCTACTAAACTAAACCGCGTAAGTTTGACCATTTCAACAAAAAAGCGTTAAATCCTTGTTGGATCAAAGCTCTGGATAATTGAAAAACGTTTCTCGATGCGAGGCTACTTTTAACATCTTACATACTTGCGTTTAAAACCAATCTTTTCTTTATCGACTATTTTTTGAATACTTTCGGAAGCATTGAGAAGACTGCTTTTTTTGTTGTCTCGTTTGACTTCTACGATACCTATTTCATTTGCGATCTTAACTGCCTTTTCATGGAGCGGCAAATAGGAAACACCTACAGTGTATACAAAATTATTCATAGCGGATTTCGTTCGTTCTGGCGCATCGTGAATCGTATTTTTCACTATATCAAGCATATCGGAAGTTTTGGCTGCTGAAAATTCAACGTCCTTTCGATTCCCTAAAAGCCAACAGTAACAACTATAGCCCGCTGACATTCTCAACTCTTCACCGCTTGCAATCCATTTATCAGCAACTTCTTGTGCAATATCTGACTCTGACAAAGTTACAGCCACTACATAATCGGACAGCATATAAAAATACGCCCCATCCATCCAACGATCATAATCCGACTCAGTCATGGCTTTTGGGTCTGCAATAATGCCTGCAAAGTACATTGCATCATAGTTCCTTGTCGCATAAAGCTCTTCAGCTAAAGGTTGATTAATTTTTATTTTCTTTACGATTGGTTTCATAGCGCCTGTACCCGCGCCAAAAAGCGGCTCTTGCGCACCATTCGATATGTACATTTTTTTCATTCGTTCCTTACCAAGGGCTTCAAGCTCCTGCATAACCATTTCTAAATTCATCGTTTAGCACTTCCTTCTTTTTAGAGTTTTCCCCTACTCGTTTGCCAACAATTCCATCACTATTATCCCATTTACTATCACTTATTCGATTAACTCATTGATATGTCTCATGGATTCCTCTAATCTATCTAAATAACTTCCACTAACAGATATATACTCAACTCCACGCTCATTTAACATCTTCTTCAGCGACTCATTATTCTTCATTCTAACTTCGCGATCGCCAAATGTTCTTGTGCCATCATTTATCCATTCAACATCTGGTTCTAAAAATAGCCATAAATCAAAATCCTGTCTAGCGGCTATTGAGTCCACTATACCGTCGAAATGACCCGCATATAGATCGGAGTAGTATTGAGTCACATTTGCTTCTGTATCGATGAACAGCACCCTGTTGGCTGTCTCTGCTTGCTTCTTTTCATTAAGCTTATGTTGCATTGCAATTTCTGCATAATCCGTTGGAAGCGACACATCAACAACACTATCCCCAAGTTGTTCATAAAACACCCTACCGTACTCTTCTACATAATTGGTATTGTATAACTTAGCTAAATTGCGAACGAGAGATGACTTTCCTGTTGACTCTGTGCCAACGACAACTACCTTCTTAACAAAGTGGGGTTTGATGATATCAGGAATCATATTCCAATGTTTCATGGCACCTTCTGTACGTAGCTTAGTTGCCGAGATGTTGTACGTTAAACGTTCTGCATCGATGACAATGTGCTCGGCCTTAGGATACAGCCCTTTAAAGTAGACATCATATTTGGGCTCAGAGCTGAATACGTGGGTGATTTCCTTTGTGATTGCGAACTTTATTTTCTTCGCTCCATCTTCCCAGTCAGCATACTGTCCAGTTTCTTTCTGCTCAATGGCGTGAACGTGTACATGTGGCATGTCTTTTGTGATTTGCCTCCACCATCTGAGTCTGATGTTGTATGGGATATGTTCAAATACAGCATTCGTAAATAGTGTGTTTCGTTCATATTCGGTATCATATGTGACAATTACATGTAGCTCGTCTACCTTCGTTGACGCTGTAATCACGGCATAGACATGTCCTTGATGTGGAATTAGAAATTTCCCGCCTATAAAACCTACTGTCTTAGACATGAGTTGTCACCTGTTTCTGGCCTTCGTAAATTTTACTCCAATTGATATAGGAGACGACTGAATTGAACAAAAATGCCGACCACATCAGTACCATAGCCCAATCATTTCCACCTTGTTGTAGCAACACAATAACCCAAAGTGTAATCGTAAGTACGTTAACAGTAATCCACAGAATCCACTGTTCGACATATCGCTTAATCATCAAAAATTGTGCAACGATTGAAAGCACTACAGCCACAGAGTCTAGTCTGACTTGTTGTCCACCCATGTAATCTAGCAAATAAGCGTATCCAATTGAAGCGAGAATTGAAATGATAGTTAGTTGAAGAATTTGCTTGTTAATTAACCTCTTAACTACAACATCTTCTCCACGAATACTATCTTTTGTTTTTGCTCTGCTCCACAAGTAGATACCTATGAATTGAATCGGTAAGTAGAATAATCCATTTAACATCGCTTCCCCAAACAGTCCGTACGTCCATGCAATATAAGCATATGTGGCCGCTTGAATGATACCTGCGTAATAAGTGGATATCTTCCCTTTTCCAGCAAGCACAACGCACAACACTCCGAATGTAGAAGATACCAATCCCAACATCGTGTCTTCAAATGCGAAAAACAGATAAACGTTAATTACCATAAAGAAGCTTAGCCATGTCTTTTCAAATATTGTCCATCCTTTTAACATTTTAGCCCTCATTTCTAAACTATTGGTATCGTAAGAGAGTACAACATCAAACTCGGATAATTTCATAGGATTAAGGGCGAACCTTGTATATGCCATAGACAAAAGGCTTACAAAACATCAATTTCTAAGAAGTATTTAATTTCATTGCTCAATAAGAAAAGGCTACCATGAAGGCAGCCAGTTCATCACTAACACACCTTTTAGTGAAAGTAGAAATAGTAGTAATTTAAATAGGTTATCTATTTTTTATTTACGCCAAAAAGTTGAACAGTCTGCCTTATCCAATACATTAAAGTCGATCATTTTTTCAAGTAATGAAAAATCAATCGGACCATCCCACGGGATACGTACCAACTGCTGGGTGTGACCATAGCCAGCCTGCACAATTTCATCAGCGAGATGAATAATCCCTGCATTTTCAGGGGCAACAGCCAAATGTTTTTTAGCTGTGCTAAAACCAATAATATATGTGTCGTGATCGGTAAACATAGGCTGATTCCACGCGATTTTCGGCATTAAACTCGGATATTTTTCAGTTACCCATTCTAAAACTTCTTTCGTTCGGGCTTGATGTTGTGGGTCATCAATACCCGCTAAGTATTCTGCGAAAACTTCCATACGGCGCCCTCCTAAAATAATAATTATGTAGTTCGGTGAAGGCGACTAACGAGGTAGCCGAAGCAATAAGACAGACAGTGAGTTTTCGCCTGGCTTATTGCGGAAGGCGTCCCCTATCATTAAGCGTTCTAGGTAGGATTCTTTATTTCAACATATATAGATACAAAACAATATTTTAAAAAATGGATATGTTCATTGTTGTCTCGGCGGGTTTCGTTTCGACAATCATTTCCCCATTCCGCATCGAATAAAGCACTGGTGCTTGCGTACGAATCGCTTCATATTCGGAATCAGCGTCAATCACAATTAGATTCGCCTTGTTTCCTTCTTTCACGCCATACTCGTCCTTCATGCCGAGCGCTTTGGCTCCATTTACTGTGATTAAATCTAGGGCTTTTACGATATAATTATGATCGGTCATGTGGCAGGCGTGCAAACCAACATCGACGACATTCATCAAATTGCCATCGCCGAGCGGATACCAAGGGTCCATAATAGAATCGAGTCCAAAGCTGACATTGATCCCTTCATCTACCATCTCTTTTACCCTTGTCAGGCCACGACGGACTGGATGACTGTCAAATCTACCTTGTAAATGTAAATTGGCTTTCGGCAACGCAACAAAATGAATGCCGGCTTTTTTCAGCGTTTGGAATAGCTTGTACGTGTATGCATTACTGTACGAAGCCATCGCGGTCGTGTGGCTTGCTGTCACCCGGTCACCCATGCCTAATTTCAGCGACTCCCCAGCGAGTACCTCCAAATACCTTGATTGGTCATCATCGATTTCATCGCAATGGATATCAACCAATTTATCATATTTGTTTGCTAGCTCAAGCGCCTTTAACACGGAACGGACCCCATCTTCACGGGTCAATTCATAGTGGGGAATCCCACCAACGACATCGGCCCCCATTTCAAGTGCTTTAACCAACAGTTCTTCCCCATTTGGTTGTGTATAAAGGCCTTCTTGCGGAAATGCTACGAGTTGCAAGTCCAACCACGGCTTAATTTCCTCTTTCACTTCCAGTAATGCTTCCAATCCTTTTAATGTCGGATCACTAACATCCACATGTGTCCGAACATGCTGTATACCATGTTTCAACTGCATTTTTATCGCCTTCAAGGCACGTTCTTTAATATCGTTTTTCGTTTCATTGGCGATTTTCTTTCTTTCAGACCAAATTTCGATCCCTTCGAATACAGATCCCGATTGATTCCACCTTGGGGTTCCGGCAGTAAGCACGTAGTCCAAGTGAATATGCGGCTCCACGTAAGGGGGTAGTACTATTTTTCCATTTAGATTGATGTTATTGAGATCACTAGACTCGCTTGTACCGGTAGCTGGTTTAATGGATTGTATGATACCGTCTCCCACTTCAATATCCCATCTACCTTTTTGGCCATAGAGCTTTGCATTCTTTAAAATCATTTAACAATCCCTCCTTCATGTTAGTACCTATCTTATTATAGCAACGGGCATTGTTGAAGACAAGATTTCCAGTCGTTTCCATAATAGAAGTACTCAAAACTCCCTGAGTACGACCCTCTTTCAATCGTTCAGGTCCCTATCCCGAAACTTCACCATAAATACACCACAATTGAGTCCATTTTATAATAAAGGATATTGTATTAATATCCGAACATGGTTGATTTACACTCCAGGCGGACGCTTTCCGCGGGCACGTCTTCAATCTCCTCGTCACTGCGTTCCTGCGGGGCTTTCAGATCGCGCTGTTCCCGCTGGAGTCGCCGCCTTACGTTACAATCAACGGAACTCATCCATGCAAACGAATATTCGATAATGGAGTTGATGCAATTATTTAATATTGAATGAAAACCAGCTTGATTGGGAGATAATCCATTCAAAAAAAGCACATCAATTTTATACAGACTGATGTGCTTTCATTTATATTTAATTCTAATTAAATTCTCTCTGAATAACTACAAAGTTCAATTAAAGTGCCATCCGTTGAGGCGGGATTAATATAAATGAGCCTTCTTCCACGTGCGTTCGTGCGTAGTGTGTCCTCTAGAAAACGAACGCCACTTTCACTTGCCTCGCGTATTGCTATGTCCAAATCGTCAACTCGGTATGCAATATGATGCACGCCTTTTCCACGTTGCTTGATAAACCGAGCCATTGGAGAGTTCTTGTTGGTTGGTGCCAGTAATTCAATTACTTTATCTTCCGTTCTGACTACAGCAACATGCACTTCAACACCAGGTGCATCGCTTGTATAACGGTCTTCCACTAATCCTTTTAATACATTAATGTAAAAGGGAAGAGCATCATCAATGCTTCGAACAGCAATTCCAACGTGATCTAAAACGTATCCCAATTTTGCTCCCCCTTTCAGCTATGTCCTTACTATCAGCTACATTTATGCGAACCTAATGCATAGGATCGCCTTAGATTTCTTGCTTAATCCAACAGCTCTTCTTGAATCAGCTTAAATCCTTCAATCATCGTGTCTTCTTCCACTTCTATCAAAAGGCAGCGTTTTCCATTGTAATTAACCTGTCTGACATATCTTAAGTCTTGCGGGCTGATTGCGATATCCGCTACTTTCGTGCTGATTTTGATGGACTTGGATGTGTAACTTGGAACGACATGGCTTGCTTTCATTTCATACGTTTCGTCATCAATCACCTTTTGAAAAGCCATTTCCACTCTTTCCGTATTCACATTCTTCACGCCGCATGCCTTCAACACACGTTCCATCTCTTTCGTATCCAAGGTAGGGATGCTTTCGTCTTCCTCTTCCTCGTCTCCCTCATCCATCATGCGATTGATTTCTTCATATACGTTGGCGAGGGTCCGCGTATTCACTTCATCACCAATCACTTCTTTTACAATCTCTTCGAAGACGGCTTTGTCATCCGCGGCGGTCATGATATCTTCACCGT
Source organism: Sporosarcina sp. Y1004 (assembly GCF_057669665.1). Classification (NCBI taxonomy): domain Bacteria; kingdom Bacillati; phylum Bacillota; class Bacilli; order Caryophanales; family Caryophanaceae; genus Sporosarcina; species Sporosarcina sp. Y1004. The sequence continues at coordinate 175,323 of NZ_JBYHFQ010000001.1, forward strand.
CCAGTACATTCTCGATGAAATTAATGTCCGGCTTATTCGCTTTGCCTGCAGCGTAAAGGACGTGATTGACATCTGCCGCGCCATCCGTAAAGCTAGGAAACCAAAATCCACCAATTGGAGACGCAAGATTAATGATGGGATCGGCTATCGTACTCGACTTAAACTCCCTCTCGATAAAGTCAAACACAAGTGAACGTTTCGGCAGTTCGGTCTGATTCATGCTACAAAGGATGAAAGGGTTCGTAAACACCTCATCCCGATTGTCTATTTCGGATTCATCTGAATTTCGTTTCGTCGGTTTATAATAATTTCCGCGAATGAACGTTACGACCAAGTCCTTTTCATATTGGACGTCCTGAACCATCTTCTGCGTGATACTATGCATACCCGCTTTCCATTCTTCAACGTCGTCTGTACGAAGACCTTCATATAAAAGCTGCTGCGTATGGGCCGTTTGCTCTTCCGCGGGACGCGTAAAACTGACTTCAAACAGTTTCACATCCAACTTTCCACCTAAAACCTTTTTAAAGTTGGTGAGGAATAATTCTTGTTCCTCCCGATCTAACAAGGGAAACGGCTGGCTCTCCTCATGAAAGATGTCAGTACTCTCCTGCTTAATATACACTTTATAAATATCAGTAATTTTCAGTAAATCAGTGTCCAACTTAAATTGTTTACGAATCGCTGCAATATCTTTCTTATTCATCTCAAATTCCAACTCCCTAGCTAGTATTAGAAAAGCGTAAGGCGCTGCTCAGCTCCGACAGGCATAAGACAGGTCGGCGGAGCGGCGTTCTTTGCCGCATAGTCGAACTGACTTATGACCCGAGGAGTTGGCGCCTGGAGCTAGATCACTAGAAATGCGTAATGCGCCGCTCAGCTTTTCACACGCCCTTATTATAGCAATATTTACGTTAAAGACAGGAAAGCAGTCTATTTTGAAAGACATGCGGATCAAAAGTCTTTCTTGTAGAAATGGAACTAAACGGGTAAAGCAAATCAAGTAAGCCATCTCGATAACAAGTCCACTTAAGGTATATTTTTAGTGTTTCATTTCAATTGGATTCAACAGCTTAACTAACTATTCAATACCATAATGTTTACAATCCCTATAGATATAGTATATATTTATAGCAGAAAGTTTGAAAGGGAGATTGAATATGACAACGATTAAAAATGATCATTTGAAATTCGGCAGTGCAGATGCACCTTTGAAACTAGAGGCTTTTATTAATTTGGCGTGCCCAGGCACTAAAAGAATTTATCATTTAGCAAAAGAAGTATTGCCAACATATATCGAAAATGGTCAAATTGAAGTGATTGTGAAATTATACGATAAACCACGCGAAGAACTTCTCCACGGCGCATTGATTCACTGGACATTCGACAACGCGAATCCAACAGAAACATTAGATGTCATTGGTAAACTCCTTGAAACACAACCAGAATGGCACGAACTATCAAATAAGGAATTAAAACGATTGCTTGTCGATAAATACAACTTGCAAGAAGAGGAACGCCTTGAAAACGTTGATGTTAGCTTGGCGATTACGGCTGAAGCGATTGAACGTGAAGTGAAAATTGTACCCACTTTATTCTTCAATGGTGAAAGGTTATTAGGTTTTACGTACGAATTAGAACCGGCTGATTTAAAACAAGCTGTAGAAACGGCATTGGCAAAAATTTCATAAAACGATCAATGAGGAATAGCTCATTCAATCGATTGACTAAGACAAGATCTCAAATCAGAGGTCTTGTTTTTCTTTGTGATTTTCAATGCATATGCTCATTTTATTATTTCTATAAAGTGTTTTAATATCCTAGCGGTTAAACCCCAAATTGTATACTTTTCATAATCGAAAAACCATTCTTCCACTGAACGAGCTCTCCATTGATACTGAGTACCATTCATTATTTTTTCAAACGGGAAGTTTGGTAAAGGCACTGGATCCACAGATATTAAATGCATATAAGGCTCATAGTTCAATAGCCATTTAATGGGAATTGTAAATACTTCTTCAACTTCATCTTTGTTATACGAATGGATAATTTGATTGTAATCAATGATTGCTACAAAGGGATAGATAACAAATGAAGACGAGGCAATGAACGGGCTTAATGTCCCTACAATCGTAACTGTTTCTGGGTCGACACCTAATTCTTCATGCGTTTCTCGTAAAGCGGCTGCCATTGGGGATGGGTCTGTGGAGTCGATTCGACCGCCGGGAAAACTAATATCACCTGGCTGTTTTCTCATGGTGAATGAACGTACTTCGAAAAGAATATGCCATTCTTCCTCCACTTTAACGAGTGGTAGTAAAATCGCTGAACGAAAAGCCGTTTGCTCCCCTATAAACAAGGGCTGACCTTCATTTAACTGATCCTTCAATTTGTCTAGAAACATGAAATCCCCCTCACCTCAATGTTTTATATTCTATATATCGTATCACTAAAAGATGTATGTTAAAAGAACCCTATTGAATCCGCTGCTGCGCTTTTTGGGGGGCCTTCCGCCATAAGCGAGGAATGATAAAGTGCCGGCTTGAATAAGGGCGGAATTCCCACTATAAACGCTTTGGTGCTCTGTGGATGCCCCCCAGCGAAAGCGCCTACATTATAATCATCCCCTCAACATATAGCGAACTTTTTTCCGTTATAATTAGAAGAACTTTCTGCTCAGGCGTCGCCTCTGTCCAAATCGGCTTCCCCAAAAGTAATCGCTGAATTTCCACACTGCCTTTGTACTAAACCATACCTACACTTTCTATAAATCTAGGAAAATACCTTCAATAATTCTTTATTTTATTGCTTATTCTTATCACCACAAACACAAATTACCATTATACAAAAAACCTTGAAAGGCATTTAGCCAATCAAGGTTCAATTATTTTTTATATTTCAATGCTTCTTCTAATATATTCTTTTCATGTTCTAACATACCACTGACTATAACGCCACAAACCATTTTATTTATGTCTAAAGCAAATCCCACATTATCATTTTGTATAATTGACACAGTATCATTTTCCGAAAATGAAATTAATACCTTATCAATCCCTATATATACATTCAATTTACTATTTTCATCTATATACGTCTCATCGTCATATTCTTCAACTTGGAAATTAGGTATACCTTTAATCAAAGTTATATTTGTCATATCCAAGTTCGAATTTTCTATCTTGTATACGTTTTCACTTAAAGTTAGTGTAATAGAACGAATATTCCCTTTATACTTCCCTACTCCTATTTCAATTAAAGATTTCTTGAAATCCCCAGTTCGCCAATATATCGTTGGTTCCTTTGATATATTCCAAGTACCGAATTCTATATTAATCGGTGTATAAACATCATATTCAATATTCACAGACTTACTTTCTTTATACTCTGTTACTTTTAACATAATCATGTCTCCTTCTATGGTCTATATACAGCGCGCTTTGTAGTTAGCTATATAATGTAATTCATTACTAATTCTATTTTTAAGCCAACTAGCCTAATTAAATTCGTAAGTTTTTGTCTTGTTACCAGTAATAATACTTCGTATGTTTAAAATGTCATCTCGACTAATTATCGTACATTTTTCATAAACAAAATATCATTATACAAATCCTTGTAGTAAAACCATCAAAAGTTTTTGAGTTTCTTTGTTTCAGTTATAATTTCTTTATATTTATCTATCTTAAATATCTTCTTCCCATGCTTCTTGTGCATCCAACAACCTTTGTGATAAAAACTCATAAAAGTTCTTTGCTGTGTTGTAGTCATCAAGTCCCCCAGGTCTATTCCAAGCTATTACTGGGCACTCATTATTCTCCATTTTGCTTGTATATAGGCAATAAACATATTCTCCAGCATTTTCGATAACTACTAAATCCTTTTCCAATCCTAAATCTCTATATCTCTTTGTGTTAACAACAACAAGAGCTCTATTTGACCTAGTCACTCCTGAAATATCAACTCCAAATAATCCACCAGAACCATATGTAGTTAAAAACCACTTAAAACTTTCTGGTAATTCCACCCCTAGCTTATTTTGGACAAGATTGATTTGACTTTCATCTACTCGACCAGTAAAGTCATCTGATTCCATATGATCATTTATAAAATTTGTTAATTCCTCTTTATCCATATATGGTTCCTCCTTTTACAAGTCGCTTTTCTCGATTTGCTTAGCTCTCCATCTCCATTATTTACCCCTAAAGTTATCGTATTGCTTTTTTAATACAGGATCATTTCTAAAGCTCCCACCATTCTCCACCTTGTAAGCCCTATATGATGTTTCAACAAATTATATAGTACGTACAACACCTTTAAAACGTATGACCTATTTAAATCTATTCTATAAATAAGAAGCGGTTTATTCGGCACTAGGTAGACCCACACAAAAAAGAAACCTTGAAAGGCATTTAACCAATCAAGGTAATCGAATTCATTTAAACTATTAATATATTTTAAATGTGCTCTTTATAAGACCTCTGTACTAAAAAATCCAATTAACTGTTACTCTCTCTTTCTTCTATGAATTCTAAAAAGGAATCTTGCAGTTCTCCTTCCGTATCAATAGAATCAAGCAGTAATTTAGGCTCTAAAGAACAATCTTTTAAAGTCGAACTTCCATCAATTACTCCTAGCATGTTTGAAATAGTATCAATCATAGTTTGTTCAATTATGTTCATACATGTATCTTTATTTTCGTCTGTTAAACTATCGTAGAAACCAACAGCTTTTTTCCAATAATCATCTGTTTTAGAAGTAACATTCGTTGTTTCATACAAGTCTTTGTATACTAGAAGGTTCTCTTTAACAATAGAATCATAAAGTGATTTAACAAAAATATCATTCATTTTATTTCCTCATTTCTGGGTACATTTTTTTGTTTAATTCAATAAGTTCTTTTAAAGCAGAATTCGGTATGTCATCATAGACTCTTCTAAGTTCCCTAATATCTCTTGCCAATAACTGTCTAGGATTATCTATTCCTTTTGTACTTCTTGAGACTATTCCATTAGGTCCTTTAATGGTGTGCCCCACCTTTGGAACATTAATTGCAGGTGCAGTATTTAAATCATAATTATCTACTAATTTCTTCGTTGCTGCCTTCTGTCCTGCATGATGCGCATCAAGCCCTTCTACTCCTTTAAAATCTTTATATGCTCCAACTTGATATTTACCCGTACCCTTACCAGTAACATTTTCAACTTTCTTAGGACTTATCCACTTCACAACTGGATTTTTCCTAACAAGTTTAATACCCGCGTTACCCGCTTTTATCGCCTTCCCAAAAGGGGTAAACGAGGCTACTGCCAATCCCTTGGCCGCGAAGGAGGCATCGCGATTCGTGATTGTATTTAAGTCATCCAGGAATAAAAAGTTAGCTACGCCCAACCCGGCTTTATCAATGAGGCTCAGTTCTTTTGGTCCGTAATCCTTTGAAACACGGACGACTCCCTGGTTCATCATGATGTATTCGCCCGTATGTGGATCGATTGCGTAGTCATTCACTGGATTACCTACATGTTGTTCTTTTTCCATTGCGGCATAGAGTGCCTTCAACTGCTCATCTTCAGAAGTATTTGCCCCTACTAGATTGCCAGGTTCATCACCGGATCCTTGTCCGCCATTTACGCCATCCATCCCAGTGTCCGTTGCGCTAAATCTGTTTGAGTGTATTTTCCACCTGATTATCGTCCTTTTCATAAATTCTTTATTTATTGCTTATTCTTATCACCACAAACGTAAATTACCATTATACAAAAAACCTTAAAAGGCATATTAGCCAATCAAGGTTATTCTTTAATTTCATTAAATTTCCACCTTGTTCTCAATTAAATACTTATATCCTAATTTTTCTTTAATTAAGGTTATAGCGTTTTCTACCTTCTTAAAAAATACGATCTTTTCATTTTCATTTGAAAATCCTTTGAACTCAAAGTTGATAGCATTGTCTTCAAATAGACTATCGTATATATTCTGTATCTCTAAAAGCATATTATCAATTTCGTCTTCATCCTCAAGTTCTCCAACTAAATCATTATCAACTAATTCACCTTGTTCATTATATATCCACATTGGATAGCATTGATATTCCAGAAATATCTTAATAATGTTCATGGTTCTCCCCCTTTTTATTATGATAATGATTTTGGATTTGCCCCTACTGCTGAAGTTCTTTTGGTCCGTAATCCTTTGAAACACGAACGACTCCTTGGTTCATCATGATGTATTCGCCCGTATGAGGATCGATTGCGTAGTCATTCACAGGATTACTTACATGTTGTTCTTTTTCCATTGCGGCATAGAGTGCTTTCATTCTCTCGTCTTCAGACGTATTCGCCCCTACTAGATTGCCAAGTTCATCACCGGATCCTTGTCCGGCATTTACGCCGTCCACCCCAGCCGTCTGTGAACAATCCTTCGATATCAGAAATCCATGTTTCCATCGTCTTCAGATCATTCTCTATCGGGTGAGGACATTTACATTATAGCTTTTGAATTTCATGAAAAACTGTAACAACGGCAGGTGGCACTCCGCATAAAATGCACGGATCGCATCCCCCCCTTGTCCTTTCTGTCTTAAAATTTAGGTTTATTAGTTTATTATAAATATTTAATAAAAAACCCTTCCACTCTTCTAATGCTGAATTTGAATCTTTCTCTGGGTTTTCTAACATTCGAAATCCATCTGCGTAATGAAACATTAGTAATCCTGTTCCTAAATCACATTAATCATTTTCAATGAGTGCTTTTGGAACAACAAACCCACTATTCCAGTTATAATTTGCTGCAAAAAAATGGAGTATTAGTGGATTGTCTACATTACCTAATTGACTGATTATATAATTTTTATCCGTATAATAAAGCAGTTCTTCCAGAAAAGTAATTTCTATGTTACCCATCAATTAAGTCTATTCTCCATACTTATAAGTGTTTTCTTACTCATAATTTGTAGTAGTAATAAAGTCAAAAGTATTAGTTGAAGTAATTTCATTGTTATACTCAAAGTTATATATCAGAATTACTGCATTATATGATTTCTTTAAGTCTATACTTTTCTTAATTTGTGGGATGATAATTTCTTCATACGAACACCCAGCTAATAATGTGGAAATATCACTACTACTATTCTTATTGACCGCTTTTTCTATAGTATCCTCATCTGTTTCATCCATATCAATATTAAAATCGATAAAAAATTTGGAAGGTACAGACTCGCCATCCTCATCATACGTTAAATCTACATACTCTCCTATAGAGTCCTCTTCTTTAATATTACCTAACCAAAAAGAAACCCATCCTCGTTTTTCCATTATAGTATCCTCCTACTTTAATCTAAGACCTTCCGGTAAAGATGAAACCCCACCCTCTAGCCTATAATTAGCCTAATTATTAAGTCGTCTTACAAATGTATTATAGTCGTTAGAAGTATCTATTATTGCTAACAATTCATTATGTACTTTAGTTGAGCCTAAACCTTGTTTCCAAGTCATTCTCTATTAAAAAGGGACCTGGTACTAACACAATTTGTAATTGTATCAGAACTAGGTACCTTAAATTCATATTAACCCCTACAAACACGATTGTTAATCTTTATTAACTAAATAAATGACAGTCATATGACGCTAAATATAATTACTGAATTGCTGATTTTGCAAGCAAAAGTTAAGACTTTAAGTTTCACCTTTTAAATTTGAGATTTAAAATCAATTCCTGAATATTTTCAGTAATAATATCGAAAGTACCTCTCTGAAAATCTTCTAAATAAACTTTTCCACATTTATTCTTAACTACCACTAACAATCCATTACCCTCAAGTCCTATAGGTATGTTTTCTAATCTGTTCCCATGATTTTTCTTATACCCTTTTAATACCTCTTGAAATGAACTTAATTCAATACTTGGTAAGACAGGCTCTAATTTTATATAATGATTGTTGATAAAACCGTCTAATTCTGCGAACCAATATGAATTAAAATACTCAATTATCGTCTCATGAAACTCAATTCCAAATTCCTCTTTTAATTGCTTGAAATCATGTAAATCTTTTTTTTCTACAGGTTTCCATGAAACATATTCATCTTCATTAATTTCACCTTCAAAGATTATTGAATTATTGGTTTCATCAATTACTGGAGTTTTAAATAGAAAATCTAAACCCCCATCCGCTAAGTCTCTTCTTAATCTAAAATATTGTTGCATCGCTTCTTTAGTAGACAATTATATCCTCCTTCACTTTTTTAAGAATTTTTCAAGTAATATAGCATAATCATTATCATTTCCAAATGATAAAAAACGAGTCTATATCTATACCTTCTTTATATTGGATGATAACTTTCATTAAAACGATGACGTCTTCTTATTTTACAAACTATACTCAGTCAACTCCAGGGGCGCCCCGCAAATCATGATAATTCAACTGAATCGGTATTCTTTTGGCATCTAATTATTTACTCAAAAAACGGACTACATGATTAAGAGATTAAAATCGGGGTATATCAAAGACATGCTTCACTTATACAAATAGACAAAAAACTTGGAGGAGATTATAATGGCTTTGAAACTAACAGGAGAAAAGAAATGGTTGAAACTTGGTGCAGCAACAATCCTATCGGTCGGGATGCTTGCAGCTTGCGGAGACGGTGAAGACGATGATGTCAATGTGGATGTTGATGATCCTGTAGAAGATGTCAATCCTAGTGACGATACAGATGTGGATGTAGATACTGACGATGGAACGGATACAGATGCGGACGCAGATACTGACGATGGAACGGATACAGACGTGGACGTAGATACTGATGATGGTACGGATACGGATGCAGACATTGAGGATGGCAGTGATGATGATGGCACCGAGGGTTGATCAGAAAAAATGTTAAGCGCTAAGCTTATAAAAGGACTGAATGGCACAATGGCCATCCAGTCCTTTTTGGTACTCAGAATATAATTTTCAAATGAACATTCCAGCGATTGAAGCACTTAATAAGGAAGCTAACATGCCTGCTGCGACTGCTCGCACGCCAAGTTTAGCAATGTCAGGACGGCGACTCGGTGCAATAGAACCCAATCCGCCAATAAGAATTGCTAATGAACTTAAATTCGCAAAGCCGCACAGCGCAAAACTTACAACAATGACAGTTTTAGGACTGAGTGAAGGTATTTCAGGTGCAAATGACGCATAAGCAACAAATTCATTCAACACAAGTTTTTGGCCTATGAATCCCCCTGCAGTAACCGCTTCCGACCAAGGAACGCCGATTGCAAACGCGAGCGGTGCAAACAAAACACCAAGAATCCCCTCAATCGTCAACGACTCAAAACCAACTATTTTACCCAGCCCGCCCAGCATTCCGTTCATTAAAGCAATAAGCGCAATGAACGCCAATAACATCGCACCGACATTCAAGGCAAGTTTTAATCCATCCCCTGCCCCACGTGCAGCTGCATCGATGACGTTCACCGATTCCTGATCTTTTTCCATGTCAAAGGTTGTAACTTCCGAACTTTCCGTTTCCGGTATAAAAATTTTCGCCATTATCAATCCTGCCGGTGCAGCCATGAAACTTGCCGCAATCAAATACTCAAGAGGTATGCCTAAAAGTGCGTACCCCGCCATAACAGAACCGGCGATAGACGCAAGTCCGCCCGTCATGACTGCAAAAAGCTCTGACTTCGTCATTTTTGCGATAAACGGTCGAATGACAAGCGGAGCTTCCGTCTGACCGACGAATATATTCGCGGCCGCTGACACCGATTCCGCCTTACTCGTGCCAAGCAGTTTCGATAATGCGCCTCCGATCAGTTTGATAACCATCTGCATAATTCCAAGATAATACAACACTGAAATCAAGGAAGAAAAGAAAATGATGATTGTCAACACTTGGAACGCAAAAACGAAACCGAATTCTTTAACATCCGCCGCCGGACCGAAAAGAAATGCAACCCCTTCGCCAGCATAGTCAATGACATTTTGCACGAGGTCGGAAAACGCTACCAAGCCCGCTCTACCTGCTTCCCATTTCAAGACGATGAATGCAAACGTCACTTGTATGATTAAACCAACGACGATAGTGCGGTAATTAATCGATTTCTTTCCGTTAGAAAAAAGAAATGCAATTCCTAACACGACCACTATCCCTAAAAGTCCCCACAATAAATTCAACAGCTACACCTCTATAATGGAATTTCTCCATTTATAATTTTGTTTCAAACTCAATAATTCACACTATTTATTACCCAACACATTCGTCTGACGTCGGACAACTAAATGATGATATCAAACGAAATGGCATAAGTAAATGAATTGTGTGAAGAACAAGAAAAACTATGTTTTCATAATGATACAACGGTTAGTATTCCACAAATTTTCGAAATTACCCATCTTTAATTTGACGGAATTTTTATGTACCCACGCATGATAACATTTCCAAAATAAAAGGCAGCCAACTGTTGATTTAACGGGTTCGATTGATGGGGAGTAAAACGCTATTGACAGCTTAAATATCAAACTAATCTATGTTTCAACAGCAAATAAAAACGCTCAGAAATTTGAGCGTTTTTTGACACATATTATTTTCCTTATTTCACTAAAGGGCCGTTAGCTATACAAAATTGTTTTTACCTCTTCAACTTTGTCCTTGAATTTCACAGGGTCTTCATTCTTGATTTCATTTAATAAGTTAACTATCGTCTCCTGGACTTGCACGTTAACCTCTTTCAATACTTCTGCAAATAACTTTCTATATTCATCATGGTTTAGTATCCTAAAATGCATAATTTCTACCCATTCTCTGCATTTTTCAACGTTAGCAGGAATGGCATTAATCTGTAACTTCAAACTTTCTTTTGGAGAAAGTTCACCTAAATATTCTATTGTGTGTATTAAACCCCACATTACTTCTTCGTGTTCGGTGTCATCTTCTAATACATCAATCAATTTTCCAATTATACGATAATCATTTGTTTCAGATATTTCTTCTAACGCTTCTTCAAATAATAAAATTTCCTTTTCAGTTCTCATAAAACGATTTAACTTCAAAGTATTTATTGCATTATTTAATTTCACACGACCACCATCTTCAATTCCAAATTTTTATATGTAATATTTTAACATTACTATTCCGTTATGCTGTCATTTAGTTGAATAACAATAAAGGCTGCCTCTCGATAGTTCTGCTAATGCACTCCGTTAGCTTAAAAAGAGGCGTAGCTATTATTTATATTTCACTCTAGATTTTCAGCTAATTCTTTTATTGCTTTTATTGATTCAGATGCAAATTCAACCGAGGCATCATAATAGTCTTGCCCGTTTTTCAAAAGTGAAAAATCACCAATTTCAATTTTTAGTAAAGTACTACCATTTAGGTCTTCTAACTGATATAGATATGCCACATCACCTTCATTCGGTTTTACTTCCCAATTCGATGAGTATAGGGCTATTTTTAATTCCTTCATTTCTACTGTCTTAATAATCGTTGTAACAGTCTGTCCACCGTTAGGATGCGCCCAAACCACTTTACTATCCACACCCATATTTTCACTAGGATAATTCTCTGGTAGTTCATCCCACTGCGCTACAAATTTCGGGTTAATGAGAACCTCCCATACTTTTGAAGGAGTTGCCTCTATATGAATTTCAGCCTTCACAATTAGTTTGTTGGTCATAATACTTACCTCCTTTAAAAGCAATTATATACTGAATTTATTTCAGTTATAATTTTATTGACTTAAACTGCACTGTTCGTGAAAATGCGCCTCTACTTGTTGTAAAAACACAACGAGCTAGCTTCACTGACTTCGTTGGACGCTTTCGCAGGTTGATTGGAAACCTCTCGAGATTGGTTGGACATTTCACCGACTTAATTGGACATCTCGATAGATTCGTTGGAAATCCCACTACTTCGACCGACTACATGCGTCCAGCCAACCAAATTTCAACATGCCTGCCTACATCCAATAAAATAAAAAAAATTCTTTTTACATTGTTGTCTCCTTTCCCCCACTTTTCTTCTATATAAAGAATAAAGGGGATATTCTTTATGACAACTTACCTAACGGAATACGCACACTTCGCAAATAAACACGATTTGGACGTAGCAACAAGACAACATGTACTCACGCACTGGAATGAAATAAATCAAACCGAGCGGGCTGTTCTCGATATGATCCGCCGGTACTCCGTCAAATATGGTGCCGCTCACTTGAAACACGAAACCATCGAAAAGGCCATCAAGAAATCCAACGCAACTGTCCGACGTGCCATTCGCAAATTAGAAAAGCTTGAAATCATCGAACGCATTCACTATATCCGCCCTGTCATGAGCGGTCTAGGTGCCAACATTTATGTCATTAAACCTACTAATGACCAGTCGAAATTGAACACCCCGGAGATTACCGAAAAGCCTTCTGGCAGTAGGGTTGAACCTGCTAAACCGCAAACCGAAGCTTTTCTTTCTAAAGCGCTAAGTAATAAAGATCTTAAAAGAACGTCTCCTCCGGAAATTGTTCCTGCTACACTTTTCGGCAAGATGAAATCTCTTCTTTCTTCAACAATCGGAGATAGTAAATTAGCACGCAATTTTTACGGCGTCTACCGGAAACAGTCCCTGCAAATGCTGAAATTCAGTATCCATGAAGACAAAGGGGAACTTTTCGAGCAATTGGCCATGCAGGCACTACGTATTTCAATTCAAACAACAAAGCTTAAAAACATTAGGAATCTACCTGGTTATTATTCAGGCGTCTTGCGCGAACTCATCGACAAGGCTTTGTTTAGTGAGGCATTTATGGATTATGACGTGCCATTTGAGGGGTTTTTCTACCGCTAGAAGTCATTCTATCTGAGGAATAATTGACCCAAAAACTTTGACTATAAGACAGGTACCTCTTCTTAAGGTCAAAACTTTTTTATCTTGATTCACCTATCCTTCCAGTTCTTAATCTTAAGGGTCCGGATTTTCAGGTACTTCTGGTTCGGACTCTTAGAAACTACTGGTATTACAGTCATCCCCTTCCTTCTTTTCTGGATAGTAGTTAGTGAATTTTTTAAAGCACCTTATTGTTACAGCTATAAATAGAAAAGTAGCCACTATTGCTAGGCCGAGGGAGCTTTTCAGAAAATTTACTATGTATCCGGCTTTGGGTATATGAAATTGTAGCGACCCAATAACCAACTCCTTTGGAACAAGGTCTTGATCGCTAATATTATTTGCATCTCCTTTTGTTTGAAAGAATATGTCATTCTTTTTGTCAACGACATCTACAATTCTGTGCGTTATTAACGTATTATTGCTGTTTTTAAACGTAATTATGTCATTCACTTTTGCTTCCTCTGAGTTAAAGGTTTTAATCACTAATAAATCCCCGACTTTAAGGCTTGGTTCCATACTTCCAGTTAAAACGGTCGAGCTCATGTATCCAAATATAGTAGGAGGTTTCCCGGGGGTATTACTGGAATGCCATAGTGAATAGATAGAAGCAAACCCAACAATTATTAGTAAGGTAGCAGTACAACTTCCTATCCTTCTAAAATACTTTTTCACAGCAATAAATCTCCTTTTTTAAAAATTCATCAAGTCATTTATCAATCTCTTGTGGATTCATACACCTACACAGAAAGGGAAATTATCATTGCGTTAGTTGTAGTATTGAAAAGTATTTTTGTGAAGCGGGGGTATGAAGCATGTCCTACTTATTGTCCCAAGTCGTTGGTCACATTACTTTATGATAAATACGAATCATTTATTCCACCGACCTACAACAAACAATCTTGCAATCGAAAAATTATAAAAGCGCACTCCGCGGAGTGCGCTCAATGCAATATCCTTATTTGAAATAACAGCATACAACTATTCTTTCAGACGTTCCTGTTCCTCTAAATGCTTGCGAAGCCGAATCAAATAATCCGGTGCATCCATGGGATCAGAGACAATCATTTCAATCATGCACAACTGACTCGTTTGCGCTTGCTCCGCTGCAACAATTGCCTCATCCAACTCTTGATTGGTACGCACCGCAACCGTGAACGCCTTACCGCCAAAGGCTTCAGCTAGCTGCGTATAATTCCAGTCCGGAATCTCGTTGTACTGCTGGTTGGACGTTAAAACATTCAAATACTTCTCAATCGTGTAGCCGCTGTTGTTGAGGATGAACAGAATCGGTCGGCAGCCATTATCCAGCATTGTGCTGATTTCTTGAACCGTCACCTGCAGCGAACCTTCTCCCGTAAACAGCAGCACACGTCTGTCCGGTTCCGCGATGCATGCCCCGAATGCGGCAGGCGTTGCATAGCCGATACTTTGCCAACCTTGCTGGCTAATGTATTCAACCCCTGCTGGAAGTCGCACTTGTGACATGCCGTATGAAAAGGTTCCAGTCTCAACCACAACAATGTCTTTGTCCGTCAACATCCGCTGGAAGCGTGGATAATAAGATTCCGCCCGGATTGGCTGCTCCGGCTCGCCAGATAGTTCATCATAAGGGAAGGAAACCTGAGGTAAAGCGCCACTTCGGGACCAACCACACGCGCTCAAGGCAGCAATGAGATCTGCCGCCATCACCTGCTCGTACATGGATTCCCCGACCCGTACAAACTCGGGCTGAATGTCGATGAGACGAAGACGATCAAGCTTTGTCGTTTCTTTAGCGGAATTCGTGTCGTTCCAAATCATGCCAACCGCAATCACACACTCCGCGCTTTCTACGATTGTACTGACCTGTTCACTTCCTAATGCTCCGCCGTATACGCCGATGTAATTCGGATGGCGTTCATCGAAGCTACTCTTGCCCATCATAAGCGAAGCAGCCGGTACGTTTAAATTCGACGCGAGCTGGTGAACGGAATCTCTGAGTCCATAGCGGAGCGACAGCATATCCGATAAAAGCACTACATTGTTCGTCCCATTCAACAATTTCGTTATTTGCTGAATCGCTGCCTCAAGCGCAGGTTTGTATGTCGTGATTTTTTTCACTTCCGGAACAACGCGCTGGACGATGGGCTTTGTGACCAAATCCATAGCTACCATCAAATAAACCGGCTTGCGTTTTTGTTTAGCTATACGGATTGCTGCTGTAATCTCCTGTTCGGCATTTTCCGGCGTCACGATTGCTGTGTAGGCGCTCAGATGCGAATACACTTGCCGGAATACGTCAAAATCGCCGTCCAGCAGGGAATGATGCGCTAGTTTATGCGCCTGCTGATCCATTGATTTGGGCGCTCCGACGATATGTATGAGAGGTACATATTCACTGTTCGCACCCGCAATAGAATTGCAGGCGCTCATCTCGCCAACGCCAAAAGTTGTAATGAGCGCCGATAGGCCACGAAGTCGTCCGTAACCATCAGTTGCATATCCCGCCCCCAGCTCGTTGCGTCCATTGATGAAACGGATTCCATCATATTGCTCCAATGTATCCAGAAGGCTGAAATTGTAATCACCGGGAACACCGAAAACTTCGGTAATGCCTTCCGCTTTTAAGCTGTCGAAAAGATACTGTCCGAGTGTGGGCGGGTGTGTTGGTATGGGCTGTTGCATTTTATCCATTTAAATATATTCCTCCTTCACGTTTTTCACAGGATAGCTATTTCCGTAACCAATTGAGCGTTTCGGTAGCTACTCTATATATCTAAATTACCCCATTTCCTCATGCCTACTCCCAATTTCTCGTCGGTTCTATCCGTTCATACGAAAGAAACACTACAACAAGCCGCTGTAGTGTTTCTTTGCTGTTTTTCTTCCTATTTGAAGGGGTACATTAAACTAGGTAAGTAAGACGAGAAATGAATCACACCCAAAAGCTTTGTGAAACCTGCGGGGGTAATCGCTTCATCTTACTGCTCATTCACAATCCCATTGACTGCATTTAATTGCTGCTTCATCAAATCTAGCTGTTCTTTGTTTTGCTGGACTGAATTTGCCGGCTCATCCTGCTGTTCTGCATGTAAGAACGCCTTGTCCGCACGTGATAGCGAATTGAAAGCATGCTCAACTGCGATTTCTTCTGGATGTGTCATTGCTTGCTTCACCGCACGATCCGCCTTTTGAACAGAGTTGCTTAAAAATGTGTTTGGATTATCCTTTTTCCAACTTGTTTCAGAGCGCTTAGCCATTTCTACCTCTTCCCTTCCTCCAAATAAATTTAGTTACAGCGCGCTTAGTATTGTGAATTATTCTTAAAGTATGCGCGGCTCAGGCTATTTCAATTTAAAAATAAGGCATTAATTTAACCTCAAAACAATGCATACCTTCCTCCGCCTTAGTTAATACTACCCTCGAACAGGAGGGTACAAAATGGAGGAAATTACGTATTCAGAAGCCGTATTACAGGAATACAAAGTTGGCATGGGCAGTTTCGCAGAAAAATTGCCGGATGTGACCAAGGCTTTTCATGCATTCACTGAGTCGTGTTTCGAAGACGGCAAATTGAAGCAGAAAGACAAACAGCTAATCGCACTCGCCATTAGCGTGCACGCTCATAACGAATATTGCATCCTTTACCACACAAAGGGTTGCCTGGATGCGGGTGTTACTGAGGAAGAAATGATGGAGGCAATCGGAGTGGCTGCAGCTCTAGGCGGCGGTTCCGCAATGAGCCAAGGCGTAACCATTTGGCAAGATGCCCTCGAAGACTTTACAGGAATCGTCCTATAACAATGAAAAGGAACAAATCCTGTCAAATGGATTTGTTCCTTTTTTAGTATGATAACTATGAGTTGAGTAAACCCTAAACTATAAGCCCCAATCCAATTTCAGAAAGTCTTTAAGAATTTTTAACTGTCCAGGATCTAACTTATTTGCGATTTCTGTTTCTAAATTTGCCTTCAACGACTCATTTTTTTCATAACACTCTTCGCCTAATTGAGTTAATCGTATGCGTTTGTTTTTTTTGTTATTTTCCATGTTGTTAATTTCAACTAAGCCTTTTGCTTCCAGACTTTTAATGACCTTATGGGTGGCTTGCCTAGATATATCCACATGTTTGGAAACATATGCAATCGTAGACTGTTTTTTATAAACTCTCGCCATGATGAACCACTCGGAATTCGACAAATAAATATCACTGCTGGCATTCCATCGTTTTTCTGTTATTTTTCTCAGTTGAAGATGTCGTTCGCTTAATATATCTATTAAATCTAAGTTTTTTAATTCCAAATCCAACCATTTCACCCCTAAAGATATCTTTGCACCTACTATATAAAACCACTACTCCATTGTCAACCAAATTGACAATTTAGTGAATTTGGCGTAAAATGAAAATTGTAAACTAAATTGACGATTGTAGAGTTGGAGGCTAACAGGTATGTTTAATATTGGAGATGTAATTATTTATTCGTCACATGGATTATGTCAAATTGACGATATATGCGAAAAAACCTATGGTGACAGTACGGGAACCTATTATGTATTGCATCCACTTGATAATGCGAGATTAATCATAAATATCCCTATTGATAGTGAAAAAATTGTCATGCAGAACGTCTTAAATAAAGAAGAGGCGGAAGAGATTTTGCATTCCTTCCAACAGCCAGGCATCGAGTGGATAGAGAACGGCAGAGAGCGTACGAAAAAATATAAAAGTCTTGTAAACACAGGAGACCGTACTGTAATTGCTTCAGTGGCAGTTACGTTAATGGAGAAAAAGCGTGAGGCGGATGCAGACGAAAAGAAACTCGATGGAGATGATCGAGTTCTTTTGGCAAACATAGAAAATATGATGTATAAGGAATTAGCGGTGTCGTTGGATACTTCTTATGAAGAAATATCTAAAAAAGTTAAGCTCCTGGTTAGTCAATAAGCAGTAAGTGATCGCTGCGCAAGAAACAAACGTAAAGCCCCAGTTTCCCAGGGCCTTACGCTTTTTTCGTGTGCTTAAGTAAAATACTCCAACTTCGCATTCGGGAAGTACTTTTCCATATAGCCGTATAAATACATCTTTATTTCATCCTCTTCGTCCTTTTGATAAATATACTTACCGATTCCGTACTTGCCCCATTTGTAGCGTCTTTTTTCTTCATCTAACTCCAGTTTTGTTTTCGGATAGTTCTTTTCAATCACTTTTTTCGCGGGCTTCGTAAACCGGTGTTGGATGAATTCAAATGTTATGTCGTCTCTTGCATCTTGCGGTAATTCCTCGTCAAGTCGCTTAAACAAGTGGTGGTAGCCTTCCTCCCAGCCTTCGTGAAGGTAGATGGGCGCAACGATGAAGCCAAGTGGGTAGCCGGCTCTTGCCACTTTCCCTGCAGCCTCGATTCTTTTATCCAGAGGAGAAGTGCCGGGCTCGAAATTCTTAATGACGTAGTCAGCGTTTACGCTAAATCTGAAGCGTGTATTGCCATTGTGCTTGGCATCCAGTAAATGGTCGACAAAATGGAATTTCGTCACAAAACGCAGCCTACCTAGTTCTGTTTGACCAATATGTTCAATTGCTCTCTTTAATGAATGCGTCAAATGGTCAATTCCCACAATATCGGATGTACACGCAGCTTCGAACCGGGTAATCTCGGGTGCACGTTCTTCGATGTATTGATCAGCCGCTTCTAAAATCTCCTCCACGTTAACGTAAGTTCGAATATAGGGTTTGCTGCCCATCGTTGTTTGTAAATAACAATAATGACAATGCCCCATACACCCAGTCGCAAGCGGGATTGCATATTCAGCTGAAGGCTTGGACGTATCGAACTTTAACGTTTTTCGAATGCCTACGACTAAGGTGGATTTCGCGATACGGTATTTTTGAGCGTCTGTATCACCCGGTAAATCCCGAATTTGATTATGTGATGTCGTAAAACGCGTTTCAATTCCCATGTTCTCGAACTTTTCCTTCAGTTCTTTGCCAAGCGGATAGTCAAGTGCATTTGGCTCAAAATAAACAAGCTGTGGTGTAAAGGGTTTATTCATACCGCGAACTACCTAATCCATAATTAGTATCCATATGATCACCTTTCTCCTTTTTGTATAGCTTGTCTTAAAAGTGAGAAATTATGAAAATGGACTTGATGAAAGGTACCCGTGCTAACATAATTCGAAATTGTATCAGAACCAGGTACCTTAAATTACAGTGATGAAGGTAATTATTCAGTTGAAAGAAGCGTCAAGGATATCGAGTTATTCTTTGACGCTCCTTTTAAAAATGACTTTGTGCTCACATCTGGTACGGTTCCCCGTGATGGAGCTAAGTGAGGTTTTGTCAATATACCCGATGAAATTAGACTCTATTCCATAGTAGAGTCAAGTCCTATAATCGAGGAATACCAAATTAATTTAGTTCTTTTTAGATAAATATACAAATACTGAATACATCTCTTTTATTATTTTTTCAATAATCTTTTTGCTAGCTGGCGGTCTTCTTTATCTTTTGTGGTAATTGCAATATTTTTAATACTTTCTTGCAAAGCAGGTTGTTGCGAAATCGATGGAGACCATCCTTCTAGTACACTGAGTGCATGGTATTGCAAACTCCCATTATCTGATGCAAGAGCAGCTTGAATCAGTGGTAATCCCACTCCTTCGTGCCCATACAAATCTTGAACAATGCATTGCAGACAATGTTGTTCTTCATCTGACAGACTCGATAACGATAAATGTGTTTCCGCAAATGTGCAGACATCTTCGATATACTTACGATTATTTGTATCCATAACCGCTACATATAGTTCACTGTTTGTGGGATATTTCTCTAACATATCAAACAAATTCTGCGTAACGTCTAATTGATAAAAGAGGGCGATTTCAAGTGCTTTCATATTGTATTCTTGCTGTAATGCATCCATTACAAGCTGTGGCCATTTGGGTTCATTTATAAAGGGTTGAATCGCTTGCTGAATAGAAGCGTACTCTTGTTTTTTCCACTGATCGTTAAACCGTTCTTCCCAAACTTCACCATCGGCATTTAAATATTCACTTATTTTCATTAACGGATAAAAATCCTCAAGTGTTTTACAGTGCGTACGCGCATGGTAAACGAAGCGCGAAAGAACTAAGCTTGCATATGGATAGTCTTCGATGCTTTCTGAAGCACGCTCATTAAGAAGGGCTTGGATGATAAGACCTGCTCCATCATATAGCTCTTTCGAAATCGCTTCTTCGTATAGAGCTACATCAAGTTCTCCTTTTACGGCACAACTATAGGCTAAATACTCATCCATAATTATATTTCTGCAGCCCTTTGTCAGTAACCATTTTTTTATTTCTGGCGTCGTTGCTTCCAATTGTTCAACAGCCGCAATCTTCCCCCAACCATGGACGGACTGAGCAAGTAGCCAAACCTGGTTGTTTGCCCGCATTGTGCCATTTTTCAATGCAAATAGGACAAAGGGTGTAAATTCTTCATGCATGCCCAATGTGAATAATAGCTCTTTATATTTTTCACAATTCGTACAACCAAGTACGGTGATTGAAAACTTTACAACCTCTCTATGTGCTGCATGCTCTAGAAGCCATAATGCCTCTTGTTGTACACGGGATTCGTCAAATTGAGCTTGCTGGAATCGTTCAATGAATTCATCACTGTAGTTAGCCATATTGTCAAAAATAATTTTTTCGTATGTACCTTTTCGTGTTTTGTTTGAAGGGTGATTTAGCTGTTCTTCAAAAAGCTTCAGTAGTTTTTTCACGTAAAATGGTGTAGGTATGTCATCTGCAACATTATCGAACATACCTGCAGCCAATCGTGGATGATTTTCATCATACAAATATTCTTCATCTGGTAAATGATCATCTACTATTTTGTTGTGCGTTTGAATTTGTTGTTGAATAAAGGGAACAATTTTTTCTTTATTATCCCATGGAAGAAAGTCTAACTTCAGGGAGTCGTCTAAAACCGTTTCATTATCTATTTTTACAATACAATTAAGCCGTACATATCCACCGAGTTTAACGGAAATGACATGCTTTGTGCCATCTGCCAGATCAAGTATCCCTGATAACTTGGAATACGGGATAATATGGGAAAATAAAGATTTTCTTTTTTTCCTATCAACTGTTATACCATCAATGATAAGTAACTCTTCTTTCATCTGGTTTACAACTTCAATACGATGCCCTCTATAATCCATCTCCCACGTTTTATGTACTTCTTTTTCTACGTCTTTCTTTAGGTTACGCATCTCACGTTTAAATTCGTCTTTAAAGCCCATAAAGTCCTCCCTGAAGTAGGAATCGAATACAGTATAATTTGTACTCGTTTCCGATTCCTTTTTGCGAATCTATATTTATAATGGTATAAAAGGTGCCTTAAATTTCCCTGCACAGCCACCTGACAACTTGTGCATTCACATCGAAGAATAGATAAGGCGGTCGTCTACAAAGATCTGACAATGCATTTTCACGATTGAACCAATTGAAACCTTTATATATTCATATTTGTCGGCTTTAATCTCTACCTTTCCGAATAGTCTTGAACTGAACCGAATTCCTATTTGTTGGTCTTGTAAAACCCCGTCAACAAACAGCTTTTCACCGCCAAACCAAGTGTTTTCTACACGAATACTATGGCCAGCGTGCATTACTTCCCATGTCTTTTTCATGTTCTCGCCTCCTATAGTTGAAACTTCACTGTAATTTCTTGCGCGAGTACTATAAATTCGCTTAGTGCGTCTGAAGATTTATCCCCTTAAAATCTCTTCAACTCTATATTTATAGAGTCAATTGCAAAATCCTGATAACGCTGCATCCGTCCCCACTCAACCATATGCTCATACTCTGGGTGGTCGGGGTTAGCAAGAATCTTGAGGAATTCTTCATAACCATACTCACCGCCTACATCTTCTGGCGGTGTATTCCCTTCACCTTCCAAACAAACAGGATAGTTGAAATCATAGTTCTCTACCATACTTTCAACTTCGATATCATGGTTCCAGTCATCACCAAAATCATAATTGTAAGTCAGTTTTTCGTATGCAGGGATATATTCCGATAGCTAAACGCCTTTTTCATGCTTCATGCTTACTTCCCCTGGATAAGAAAAAGCCTCTTGGTCACAAACAAGATTAATAATTGGTTTGTGGTTTATTTCTTTATGTCCTTCAATGATGTGATTCCCTGCATTGACCGCCTTACCATAAACGTGAAAATCATGAAGATGGTAATCTAGCCATCCAAAGGCCGTCTGTAAAATTTGATGCAATTGGTTAAATGTTTTATTTACAGGGACCACAAGTCGCCGCCATACTTGACGGTTTTCAAGCTTAAGTGTCACTTTTAAAATTGCTGCTTTCTCTTCAAAAATGGATTGACCTGCAAAAAGGGTAAGATCCTTATACATCTCTTCATTCGGTTGAATATAGCTTTTTTTCCCATCTCCAACTAGAAAAGCGCTGATTCTGATACCCATGTCCGGCTGAAAAATAGAATCTACATCCCATAAATCATCAAGGAAGTATACATTATCACAAGCCTTATTCATCCTTGCCACAGAAGTCCGATCCTTTGTTTTCTTAATGGAAACTTCACCAGTATGAAGTAAATACTGGTCAATCACCTTGTCCGATATCCCTTCTCCCTGGAAGGTTTCACGGATTCCTTGCAAGGCAATCTCGTTGAACCTCTTAAAGTCTTTTGCTTTCAGGCCGTACAACACAACGGCATAACGATTATGATCATTCACTAACACAACCACTTTCTTACGATTGACCACGATTATATTTGCATGCCAAGAGAAAAGTGAATTTTCCTCTTCAACTGTTTCAGGTTCGACTTTGAGTTCAACTAAAAGTTTCTTCGTACAACGAATAAGCATAATTGACAGCTCCTTTAATGAAGGATACCTAAGTTATCGGTGCCTGTGCAAGGAAAAACGACAAACAAATCATTTAATTTCCGGTTTATGATTAAGCCAAGAACACCCGTGACTTCAGTCGCGGGAGGTTCATTGTATGAATTGAATGATATCTTGCACCGCCACCTAAAAAAGACTAGCAACTGGTTCGCTAGTCTTTCTAATTGTTTATGAGACACCGGATGTTTATTACACCAGTTTATGTTCTTGGATAAAATCTTTCAAAATACCTTTTAAGTTCGGACCGCTTATTTCGTCTAAATCGTAGTGTACTCGTGTACACGGTTTATTAATCGAAATGATGCGTGTTAAATCGATTGGTGTGCCAATAATCACTGCATCACAGTCAGCATTATTAATCGTTTCTTCAAGATCTTTCAATTGCTGTTCGCCGTAGCCCATCGCTGGAATCACGTTTCCAATATGTTGGTACTTGTTGAACGTGTCAGCTAGTGTACCTACCGCAAATGGACGTGGGTCAATGATTTCCGCCGCACCTAAACGTTCTGCCGCAACTGTACCTGCGCCAAGTTTCATCTCTCCGTGTGTCAACGTCGGACCATCTTCAACGACTAACACGCGTTTTCCAACAATTCTCTCCGGAAAATCGACTGTAATCTTGGATTCAGCTTTAATGATTGTGCTAGTTGGACTTGCGAATTTAATATTATTTTCGACGATTTGAACGGCTTCCTCTGGTGCACTATCCACTTTGTTAATGATGGCCACATCAGTTGTTCTTAGGCATACTTCGCCAGGATAGTATTTCAATTCATGACCTGGGCGATGTGGGTCCAAGACAGTAACAGCTAAATCAGGCTTGAAGAATGAGAAGTCATTATTTCCCCCGTCCCATAAAATAACGTCACAGCCATCTGGATCATTTTCAGCTGCAGCCAAAATATCTGCATAATCCACGCCAGCATACACAATATTTCCTCGTGCTACATGTGGTTCATATTCTTCCATTTCTTCAATTGTACAATTATGTTTCTTTAAATCCTCAACTGTGGCAAAACGCTGAACACGTTGTGCATTTAAATCGCCGTAAGGCATCGGATGTCTTACTACAATAACTTTTAAGTCATGCTTCAGTAGCGTTTCGATCACTTTTCTCGACGTTTGGCTTTTTCCAGTTCCAGTTCGCACGGCGCAAACAGAAATGACGGGCTTATTGCTTTTTAACATCGTGCTGTTTGGACCTAGCAATGTGAAGTTAGCACCCGCTGCATTGACAATCGCAGCTATGCTCATTACATCTTCGTAACGAATGTCACTATACGCAAAAATACATTCATCCACTTGTAGCTCTTTAATCAGCTCTGGTAATTGATCTTGTGAATAAATCGAAATTCCTTCTGGGTAAAGTTCACCTGCTAATTCGCTTGGATATTTTCGTCCATCTATATCTGGAATTTGTGCCGCTGTAAAAGCAACAACATTAAATGCCTCATTCCCGCGATAATACGTATTAAAGTTGTGAAAGTCTCTTCCTGCAGCACCTATGATAATAATATTTTTTCTTTCCATAGCAATCTCTCCTATACCTACAATGTCTTAATGTTGTTATAATTATAACAAGTAATGCATAATAATACAACTTTATTTTCATAAGCGCTGTAAAATAAAAAATATGGGGCCCTAAATAAGGCGATCCTTACGAATTGTTCCTGTAAGGCAGACACGCTTTTCCTTGCCTAATGCTTGCTGTGCCCCCCTTTATTGTATAAGGAGGTGTTTCCGGCAAAATATTCATAACCAAGAGCCGGGTTGAATAATCATTATAAAAGAGTTCATCAAATGAAGCATTTATGTGTGGATCCGTATTTTCATAGACCCTTTTTTGTAATTCTTCTATATCTACATCAAATGGGATCCCTAATAAAACATTGTCCATTCCCCGCACTTTGTCGGCCACGCCGAAAACAACGCTGCCCCCACCGCCATTTGCCATACAAACCGCATATTTAATCATTTTATTGACGTTTTCCTCCAAAGCACTATAATTCCATTGCTTAAAGTCTAAGTCCTGCGCTTCAAAATCATCTGCAATATGATAATCCAATTGCTGAATGATCCTCATGATTTCGCTTTTATTCTTCAAACGAATTTCCTCCTTTCCAGCAAAATTAATCTATATGCAATTACATGAATGAATGCTTATACAAAAAAGGCAGTCCCTTATCACAAATATACTTGTGGGAACTACCTGTTATATAATTATATGTTTGTTTTGGCATGGCTGTTTATAATGGTTTTTGGAATTGTTAAGTTGGTCTGTTACTTGTATGGAGCCCCCGTGGGTTAATGATTCATTTAACCTCCCTTTCTAAACAATTCAGAGCTATCTTTAGCATTTTTAATTACTAATTATTGAAGCAAAAAACCTCACTTATTTATGATAGGGTTCCCCGTGATGCACCTAACGTTTATTTTGACTTTCTGTTTTTCTTTCTTCATAGACTTCAATTTTATCTTGAATTCATCTTTTATTCCTCAAAAGTTTAATTCCAGTTAAGTCCTTATCCATTATGGAAGTAACAGACAAGTTAGTTGCATAAATCTTAAATTAAATAGTTTAAAGCTATATCTGTAATGAGTAATGTTTTATATTTTCGTCTAAATCATACTTTAACAACAATAATATCGCTAAAATTAATAAATATTTATTGATAAACAATAAATAATGTATTAAAATGAAACATACCATATATATGTGAATCGCTTATATGAAACCAAAAATGATTAAACGATATGAGGTGTAATCAATGGCTAACCTTTCTATATTGAAAAATGGAAAGGAAAGTAGGACTTAGTATGACAATTATTAGAGGAGGTATAACCGTGGAAATCGACAATTCGATTAGTAAAAATATTGCTAACCCCCGTGAGCTGGAGAGAATGTTTAGAGAAGACCCCAAAGCTTTTAAGAAGTCATTCTCACACGCCTGGGAACAAAACCCTGATTCGCCGGTTCTTGCTGCTTGGTATGAAAGATTGAATTTCAAGGAGACGGCACATACAGAGAAAGCTTCCTTGCTTCAGAAAGGTTTCCTATTCATGGGCATTTTAGCCATTCTGGCCGGGATAAGCACCAGGATCATTTTCCATTTTGTCGAACAGCAAGCAATTGCCCCAATTAACCTTGCTTTTGGGATTCTTCCTTTTATTGCAGTTTATTTTGTATACAAAAATAAACCTCATAAAAAGGTTCTTTACACACTTGCATTGATGTTCCTAATCTCTGGTTTGTATCTTAATATGCTGCCATTAAATGTTAATGACAGTACTATCCTTGCTTATTTACACCTTCCCATATTCTTATGGGGATTGATAGGGCTAGCATTTACAGGAAATGAATATGGTATAGGCAGCACAAGATTAGCCTATCTTAAATTCAATTTGGAACTTTGCATACTCTACGCCAGCATGGCCATTAGCGGAATGCTGTTAGCAGCATTGACTATGCAGTTGTTTAGCTTTGTCGATTTGGATATAGAAGACTTCTATTTTAGAAATGTTGTGTTATTTGGTGCTGCCGCCCTCGCTATTGTGGCTACCTACCTGGTATCGATGAATCTTAAACTTGCTAAGAATATTACACCATATATCGCTAAAATTTTTAGTCCTCTTGTCCTGGCCACTTTGTTGGTCTATCTTATAACGGTTATTTGGGTCGAAAAAAATCCATTCTTGGACAGAAATTTCCTGATAGCATTTAACGGAATACTCCTTGGTGTCTTGGCAGTTACCATATTTTCAATTACCGAAAGCGGCACAGACGAGAAAAAGAACATTTCCGATTATATAAATTTCGCCCTAATCGTTCTTGCTCTTATCATTGACAGTGTGGCTTTGTCAGCCATAGTGTTCAGACTTTCTTCTTATGGGATTACCCCAAACAGACTTGCTGTTTTAGGCGTAAACATACTAATCTGGGGAAATCTTATTTGGATTATGGTCTCCTATATGCGTTTTCTACAAAGCAAGACCGGACCTTCGCCCATCCAAGATGCGGTTACTAAGTATTTGCCTGTCTACGTACTTTGGGCAGCTTTCGTTACATTTACTTTTCCTTTCATTTTTAATTAGAAAGGCTTTATTAATGTAATGGATGTTGTGCGCCAACCCTATTGGCCGTGCCTGCATGGGTAGGTGCGTTAATCGGTGGTTTCATCGTGTTTTTAGCAACATCAAGCATCTTTAAGAAAGAAATGTTAACACGTAAACAAAAATTAGGCCTAATTGGTGGCCAAGTATTATTCGGCATTATTATTGCCCTATTCTCAGGCTTTACTGTTGCAACGCTTGCACAGATCGCTGGTATTAACATGCCAAGCTACCTCTTAGGCTTTCTTTGTATCGTTTGCGGCATTCTATTTCTACTTATTAGTATCAGCTATTACTGCATGGATTGGCAAACCAGCCATTACGTTATTCATGGTCGTTATGCTATTAGGTATGGGTGTTCTAATGACGCCACAAGAAATGCTTCCAAGTTTCTTCGTAAACTTCATTCGCCCTTGGGTGCCAATCCGATTTACCTCGGAAGGTTTACGTGAAATTTTCTACTTCGGTAGCGGCTTCTATACTGCCGCTTCCTTCAACACAATTTTAGGAATTGGTGTTGTAGGTTTAGTAATTTTCTTATTATCAATTTTCAAACCAGTAAAAGAACAAATAGATTAACGTACAAAAAGCCAACCATACGTGGTTGGCTTTTTGCATTTTTTTATGGTACGGTTCACCGTAACTAGTCGAAGTACGGTTTAAATATGTTGTAAGTCATATTTTATTTTTTCTTTTGATAAATAATCTTTCTTATAATGCGTACATTGTAAGTCATAAAGATTATTTACTAATTCTGCTGATTCATCCTCTAAATGTTTCTTGAAAATACTTTTAAGCTTACTTGAAAAATCAAGCTTATATTCTTCTTTATATTTATCTTTAAATACAAGTGCTCTTAGTAAATTCAGTTCAACTTGAGGATTTGCTTCTAAATTAACATCTAATTTACAAGATTTTATAGAAGTTCTAAATAACTCATCATATATTTTAGATTTATTAAAGTTATATACAATCCCGTCTATATTTAAATATACGGACTTTGCTAAATTTTCTTCGCTTGCTTGCAAGTTTGTATTTTTAAATGCCCATGTATTTTCTAAATCCCATACATCAAATTCAATATTTGCTACTTTAAATTTGTATCCACCAAATCTATTTTTTTTATTATCATATTTCCTTATAATTACTTCAAATTCACTTTTATCTTTAAAATTTATTGCTATATCAAAATCTCTAGGAAGAGGGGGATTGTCTGGAAACAAACAGATATCTCTTATCGAACCTCCAAAGAACAATAAATCTCCTACATTAGTTAATTCTTCAATGAAGTTGAGAGTATTAGAATCTTTTCCAAGTAAATAAATTAATTGATTTTTTATATTTTCTTCATATCTACTCATCTTAAATCCCCCTCAAAATTTATAACTACGGTAATTTCACTCCTAATAGTTCTTGATGTAAATTTACAGCGTATCCGTCAGTCATGCCTGAAATAAAATCCGTTACTAATTGAAGTCTATTGTACAATGTTAAATCTTTAAATTCCACTGTTGGCTCGCCCTTTTTAGAAACTCGTTGAATATGCCTAAAGTTCTCTGAAATTAAATGGACTAACTTTTCATGTTTTGTTTTAGTTTTTGTTAAACCATCTACGTTAACAACAGCGTTAACAAATAAATTTAACAGGTCAGATATTACTCTATCCCCGACTAATTCAAGAGTTAGAACTTCCTTATCAGAAAATACATATTCAAAAGCAACATTTCCCAGTTTTTCCGAAAGAGTTCTTGCCGTAGAATTGGATAGTAAATCTCCCTCAAAAGTACCTTCCATAATTGAGTCATAATTATCTTTAAAACTATTTACTACCGCAAATATTAATATCCCTTGAATATATACTTTAAAGTTTTGAACATTTATTAAATCTTTATTAGGTACTTCATTTAATAAAGCCTTTTTTCTTAATTCTTCTAGTTTTATAAATTCCTTAGGATACATCTCTTCAAATTCATGTTTTATATCTTTATAAACCTTATCCCAGTTTATAACTTTCTTTTTCACGGCATCTTCAATGTCTGCAGTTAAATAAGCAATGTCATCTGCTGCTTCTAAAATATAGGTCGCAGGATGTCTACATCCATCAATACCTATTTTATTTTTGATTTCCATAAATAATTCTTTTTCCGAATAAAAGTATCCAAACTTCTTATTCTTACGAGATTTATTTTTTTCATCATTAGAAGCCCACGGATATTTCATTAATGTCCCTAATGTTGCCAGAGTGAAATTAGCTCCATACTCATCATTTAAAAATTGTAATTTACTTAAAATTCGTATTGCCTGCGCATTTCCTTCAAAAAAAAGAAAATCGTATTTCTGTTGTTCAGTTAATTCTTCAAATTTTTCACTAGCTGATTCATAGATATCAGAATTAAACCAGCCTTCAAACCACGTCCGAATAATATCTTCACCATAATGTCCAAATGGTGGATTGCCTAAATCATGTACTAAACATGATACTTCTACTAATGAGGCTAACTCCTTAGCCTTTGCAAAATCTTTAAATACTTCTTTTTGAATTAGCCATTCTCCTATATTCCACGCTAATGATCTTCCCAAAGAGGCTACCTCTAAAGAATGTGTTAACCTAGTTCTTGTAAAATCATTATTTTGTAATGGAAATACTTGTGCTTTATCTTGTAACCTTCTTAGAGACGAAGAATATATAATTCGCTCATAATCTTTGTCAAATTCATTTCTATGAGGAAGGTTTTTACTTTCGGACTTCCTTTGCCGTTCGCCTAACAACAGACTTTCCCAATTCAACATAAATTTTACCCCACCCCTATTTGTTAATTTTTTCTTTAATATTTCTATTTTACCAAAAACAAAATAAAAGAACAGACTATTTAATTAACCTGCCTTGAAAATTAACTATATAATTTCTAAAAAACCTCTCTTACTTATGATACGGTTCCCCTTATCACAAGCAGAATCCATATTTTCATTCCTCTATTAAATAATGATAAAGCTTACTCTCCACAGCCTGTTCCATCACCATATTCATATGAACAACCGGAAGGACTTTGCCATCCTTATCAGTCATCCTACCCTCTTCAACACTGGACTTATCGGGATAACCTTGTCCCAGGTAATAAAAATCGGTTCCTTCGTCGTCATCTTTTTTCACGAAGATATGAATATCAATTTCATTGTCGTCTGAATGAATGATTTTCTGAACTTCTTGCGACTTCAATGATCGATTACTTCTTGTATACCACTTAAGTAATTCCGGATTTAAGAGTTCGTCGCCGTAATTCACACTGGATTCCACTTCATCATTCTTATGATAAGTAATGAAGATGGGACATGTATTATGCTTCGGCTTATATCCATACATTGTTGAACTTTCATCTGCATTCCAATTTAGGAGCTTACAAGCATCTTTTCTGGAGTATTTTTCATAAAGCGTGAGCTGCCGATTGCATTCATATAGTTTTGACTTCGCTTTTGCACTATGAATAATGTCTAGAACTAGCTCTTCAAAGTAAGGATTACTTGTTAACGCGTTACGAATCGATTCATTTAGCGTATAATTTTGATCTTCATCTTCCGTGATTAGCGGCTTTCCGCCATACTTATTTTGAACGCTTGTTGTGAAAAACGATAAATTTAAGACTCGCTTTACTGAATCCATCGTCGCTTCATCTGTCCGACAATTATTTGCGGATAATAAACTCACATAAGCATCATGACGAATCTTTTCCTGTTGCATCAATTGTTCTAGCAATAAAACCTCATGTAGACGTTTTCCATTTAATATTTCTAACGAGAGCATTGTTAACACTTTAACTTCATAGTTCGTTAAAGCGGGAACTTCTTCCTTCATCTTTAATAAAAACTGATAATAGTTCGTATGTTTTTCTGCAATGACAACGGGATCGATGGAATGATTCGTTACAAAATCATATAGGTAAGGAACTTTGCCGATTTTATTTTTCAATTCTACATAGGCATCTCGTAAAATTTTCAGTGCGGTCAAATTGCTTTCATTGATAGAACTGAAGATACGTTTTTTAGCGATTTCTTCAAAGTTCACTGTTGACACACCTTTAATATAGCTTGTGTCCTTAGTCCGACGACGGACATTGTCTTTGTTTTGGGACTTGTCCCCTGACAGTGCAACCGGAATTAGATAGTTGTTTTTATAGTTACCGATAAAGTCGATAATCGTCACGTAGTTTTTTGACTCATGCTTACGTAATCCACGTCCGAGCTGTTGAATGAAAATAATGCTTGATTGAGTTTGTCTTAACATTACTACTTGATTTATGCTAGGAATATCAATTCCCTCATTAAAAATGTCCACCGTCAAAATATAATCAAGAACCCCATTTTCTAATTGGTTTATCCTGCGTTCTCTATCCTCTGGTGAATCTTCACCTGTTAATGCTACGGTTCGGAACCCTCTACTGTTCAACGCAATAGACAATTCCCTAGCTTCAGCTTTTCGGCTACAGAACATTAAGCCCTTTACTTCATTTCCTGAGAAACCATAGTAACCAATTTTCTCTATAATGTGATTTACACGTTTGTCAGTAACTAGCTTTGTGAAAACGGCTGTATCATCGACTGATACTCCATCTAACTCAAGGTCCGACACGCCAAAGTAATGAAATGGACAAAGCATATCCTCTTCAAGTGCTTCCTGCAGCCTTATTTCGTAAGCAATATTGTAATCAAACAGTGCGTAGATATTAAACTCGTCCGTCCGCTCCGGGGTAGCTGTCATTCCCATTAGAAATTGTGGTTTGAAATGGTTAATGACTCGCTGATAAGAAGCAGCACCAGCTTTATGTACTTCATCTATTAGAATATAATCAAAATCCTTAGGATCAAATTGATCTAAGTTTTCTTGTTTTGACAGCGTTTGAATACTAGCAAAAAGGTATTTCTTATCTAATTGTTTGCTAGCACCTACATATAATCCGAACTCTTCATTGATTCCTCCGAGAATTCTTTGAAAATCATCTTTTGCTTTGTTTAAAATTTGCTCCCGATGAACAATAAATAACATTCTCTTAGGTGCAAAACTTCGAACATCAAATGCAGACAAATACGTTTTCCCGGTACCTGTTGCAGAAATAACTAACCCTTTATCTTTTCCTTCATCACGAACCGCCTGTATTTGTAATAACGCTGCTTTTTGCATTGCATTCGGGACAATTTTTACAGATTCTTCGATTGCATTTGGTTTATAATTTGCTGGCATCTCAATCACTTGCTCAGCTAGTTTAAGATCTGCATTTTTTATGTATTCTACTTCGTAATTTTCTATCCATTTTTCCGTTAATAGATCAGAATCTGCCCATACATCCTCAAACTGGTTTTTAAAATGATGAACAATATCGCCGTTTTCATGGGACGTCAATTTCACATTCCATTCATAATTCACTTTCAAAGCATGCGCAGTTAGATTGGAACTACCCACAATCAGAGAATAATGTGTTTTATGTTTAAAGATATAACCTTTGGAATGAAAACCTTTTAACTGCGTTAAGCGTACTTCCACATTTGTTAATTTCATAAGCTCTTTAAACACTTTTGGTTGATTAAAATATAAATATGTAGAGGTTAATATTCGTCCATTAACGCCCTTTTCTTTTAGATCTAAAAATAAAGTTTTCAGCGTAGCCAAACCGCTTTCAGTAATAAAAGCTACTGAAAATATGAAGTCTTCACTCGTCTCAAGTTCTTCCTGAAGTGTGTTTAATACGTTTATATTTTTCTTTACATTATTGATTAATAGTTCTGGTTTAAAACTACCGGAGTTGCTTTGGTTTTTGTCGATGAAGCCCTCTTGCAGCGAGTCATTTAAATTCCTTAAAAAACTTTCCATATAATCACCGCATCTCTTCGCTATTTTATTTCTTCGGGATTAGATTCGTTAACTTTTCAATTGCCGGAATATCGGCAGGCGCCCAGTTTAGTGACGGTAACTCTTCTCGTGAAATCCATTTTATTTCTGCATGTTCCGAAAGCGTTGGAGTTCCAGAAATAATTTTCGACATGAACGTCTCTAGCCTTACGATAACCTTTTCATACTCGTATGTTGTATCTTCAACGTGATCAAATACTTCAATCACACATCCTAGCTCTTCTTGAATTTCTCTTTTCAGAGCCTCTTCTTTTGTTTCGCCATTTTCAATCTTTCCACCTGGAAACTCCCAGTAATTCGGTAAGGTCATTTCTGGTCCTCGTAGTGCACAAAGGATTTCATTGTTGACATTTTCAATAATTGCTCCAACTACGTGTACTGTTTTTTTAATTTTAATCACCTATTCTAGTTTTTATTTTCATAATTGAAATCCTCAATACATTTATCTGATAATATAAATAAATCATACCATATAGTTTCCATTTATATATTTAATTTTACCTAAGAGTTTCATTTCCCATATGCCTTTGTATGCCATATATCCTCAACTGTCATACCAATCCGTCCAATAAGCATCACCATTCCCATTGTCATGAATCGCTAAGTATTCATCCCATGTAATTACTTTCGTCAGACATTTTTCGCTGCAATATAATGTTGCATCAGATTCAAAAACAAACCCTTCATCCATTGCCACCCCACATTCAGAACAGAAACGTTCATCTTCTTCCAAATCTTTCATGCGAAGGTCTTGAGTGGCGAGAATCGTGTTTAATTCGATAAGTGTTGAATAGATAAATTTAAAATCCTCTTCGTCCATATCGTAAATTGCACAGACCCTATCACTTTCTACCAGTATTGCGTTTTGAACAACAATCGTTCCGCTACCGTCCAGTAATTGAATAGACACACTTTTGAACTCCAATTTTTTCACTCCTTTAAAATACTTCTCTTCAAGGCGATTTTTCTATTCTGATTCAGGAACAATTCGCACGGCACGGAGCTACGAATCAATTATATTTCAGTATAAACCTTATTGTCATACTCGATCTCTACTACATTCACACATCGAGTCGCAAGCATATGGCCTAAATCCTCACTTATTGTACTGACATAAGGAAACCAATTTTCATCTAAATCATAAATCGCACAAAGGCCTTCCCCTTCTAGCCAAACTCCTCTTTTAACAACAACTTCTCCATCATCATGGATCACTTGGACTAGCGTTTCTCCGATATCATACTTGATCGTTAGTTTCATAATAGATTCTCCTCTGCCTTCATTTCTATCTATATGCTTCCGATCCCCCTATCATTGCTTTTTAAACCGTATTGTTTTAGGAACTCATTCAGACTAAAATCACCCCAAAACGGGTAAAGAACTAGTAACTATGTCGCAAAGGAGTTTTAGCCCTCATGAATCCACAATTCGAAGAGATGCAGAAACGTATGAATCATATCGGAAACTTGAACAATTACTTGGAGGAATTGCTTGCTAAAATCCCGGGTAATTTGTTGTCGGGTACGCAGCAGGAGAAATTGATGGATGTATTGCTAGATGATAAGGATTTGAACAAACTGCTGGAAGGTTTGAAAGATCCCCGGCCGCCTCGGTTTGTGTTGGTTGGCAGGACGGGTGTCGGTAAAAGTAGTTTGATCAATGCGATGAGTGGGAGATATCTTGCGGAAGTGAGCGACGTTGAGATTGGGACGAAGGAAGCGCGACGCTTTACATATGAATCGGATGGTCAGGTGTATTTTGAAGTCATTGACACGCGTGGGATCGGTGAATCGGAGTCGTTTACCAAGTCGGCTGAAGCTGAGCTTACGGCTATTATTAAGGAATTTCGGCCGGATGCGATTCTGTTTTTGCAGAAAGCGACGGAGCGGGCGCATATCGATATTGACGTGGATAGTGCTAAAAAGATCATGCTGAATGTGGGATATGATTTGCCGATGGTTGGCATACTTACGCATGTCGACGAGCTGAATCCTTCTCGCGCGAAAGACCCCGCGGATTATCCGAAGGGCAAGCTGGACTTGGTGGAGGAGAAGAAAGCGCAGCTGCAACGTATCTTCAAAGCGCGTGATGCGCAGGTGGAGGCAATTATTCCTGTTTCTTCTTATATCGAATGGAATCGGAACCCTGATGAGTTGTCTGAAGCTGAGCGCCGTGCGTTGACGATTGAATTTGACGGCCGTTATGGCATTGAGGAACTGCTGGATTTTTTGGAACAAAGTATCGACATACGGGCAGCCATTCACCTCGGTATGACGATACGCATGAATAAAATCTCTGAAAAGATTGCGCTGCGGTTCATTAAAGTGTTTTCGGCACTTTCCGCGACAGTTGCACTGAGTCCGATTATCGCGACGGATATCGCTGTTCTTCTATCGCTACAGACCGTCCTTCTGATGATCATTGCCTATTTGTCTGGCCGCGATTTGGAGTTTAAAACGGCAAGGGAGCTACTGGTTTCAATTGGCGGAATTGGGGCGACTGGTTTTACGTTACGAATGATTGCGCAGCAAGGCAGTAAGTTCGCGAATCTGGTGTTGCCGGGTGCGGGGTCTGCCATTAGTGCAAGTATCGCGAGTGGCGGAACGTATGCGATTGGGAAGGCTGCAGTGGCTTACTATTTGAAGGATGTTCCGGAAGATGAGTTGAAGCAGATCGTGAAGAAGGCGCGGGATGAGTTTGATGCATCACGCCCCTAATGCAACTCTCCACTTCACCATGTATATTGCCGTTTGAAGCGGAGACAATACGTTTAAGTGGAAAGGAGAGATAGAATGGCATTGGATAAAGTTAAAGTAGCAGATTTGGACGTTGAACAATTGGAGGAACTACTTGCCCTTGAGACTAAATTAGGGGTTACACTCGTCGCGTATGAAGGTTCAAGCACTACGGCTTCTAAGCGCGAGTAATACACTACTTTTGGTATCAATACTCTATTACAAACAAGAAAACGCCATTGCTGATGTAGTGTCAGCAATGGCGTTTTTCTATGCGTTTCAGTTTATCCGAGTTTATTACAATAACAAGGTTCTAGACGTTTTAAAGAACGCTTTTACAATGATCTATTACCAATCAATCCCCGTCACTGCACCAAAACCTAGCGCTAGCATGATAACGAAAGCTGGATGCCAATTCCACTTTTGAAGCATCAAGAAACTTGCCAGAGCGATGCCGCCGGTGAGTAGAAACCCTACCCCTTCGACCGCTGTCTCCACAAACTGGAGAGTCATGAATAACAAAAGAATGGCGATGACTGGACGAACAAACTTCGTTATACTTTTCACTTTGGGATGGTCTTTGTATTTCATGAGAATTGCCATTAATCCGATCATCAATAATAAAGAAGGTGCAACGGAAGCGAATAAAGCGACCACCGCTCCTAGGATACCGCCTTCTGAATAACCGACGGATGCAGCCATTTTCGTCGCAATGGGTCCCGGCAAGGAATTCCCGATAGCGACGACCTCACTGAACTCTTGGGTGTCCATCCACCCATAAGTACCGACGACTTCGTTTTCCACGAGCGGAATGCTAGCCGGTCCGCCCCCGTACCCTAGTATTCCAGGTATGAAAAACGCAAGAAACAGTTGCCAATAAATCATGCTTTTCCCCTCCTATTTCGAATTGGAAGGAAGATGAATATTAGAACGAGCAATATAACAAATGCAGGATGTATATTCAATGCTTCCAATAAAATCCCCGCGGCGACCAACATCGTTAATGCCTTTTTCCAACCAAGCGTATCGCCGGATTTTTTGACAAAATCCCAAGCTAGTATGCCAAGCATAACTGCCACGACTGGCACAACAGAAGCGGACATGTTTTTTACCCATGGAATGTCTTTGTATGTCTGCAAAATGCCAATTAACAATATCATCATTAAAGACGTTGGGATTACAGAGGCAATTATGGCATTGAGACAACCTAATTTACCGCCCACTTTGTAGCCAATATACCCAGCCAACTTTGTCGCAATCGGTCCAGGCATTGTATTTCCAAGCGCAAGTGTGTCGCTGAATTCGTCTTCATCCATCCACTTGTATTTGCGTACAACTTCTTGATGGAACAATGGAATTGCAGAAGGTCCTCCACCAAAACCCAATAAGCCTACTCTGCAAAAGGCGGCGAATAAATCTTTTTGTAGCTTCCATTTTCCAGAAACGGCCGTTTTCTCGACACTTCGGGTAGTCTCGTTAACTTTTACCAAGCTGCTAGCGCCCCATCCGTACGAGATTCAGTTCCGCCCTGAAGTACGCCTGTTTCTGGGTCTCGCCATATGATTTGACCACGTCCAAAACCTCCGCCATCAATTGAGACTGTCACTTCATGGCCTTTTCTACTAAGTGCCTGCACCAAGTGATTCGGGAACTCTGGCTCCACTCGCACTTTTTTCGCTTCTGTCCATTGCCACCTAGGCACATCAAGCGCCGCCTGGGGATTTAGCAAGTAATCGATTGTGTTTACGACTACTTGGAAATGACCTTGTGGCTGCATATAGCCTCCCATTACACCAAATGGACCAACCGCATTGTCGTCTTTTGTGAGGAAACCAGGAATGATTGTATGATAGGATCGTTTACCTGGTCTCAGAACGTTCGGATGGTTTTCATCGAGCGAAAAGTCGTGTCCTCGATTTTGAAATGCAATCCCTGTTCCTGGAACAACAACACCCGAGCCAAAGCCCATGTAGTTGGATTGGATGAAAGATACCATATTCCCTTCTTCGTCTGCTGTCGCGAGGTATACGGTTCCTCCCTTCGGCAATTCGTACGGCTCTGGATCAATCGCTTCATCACCAACCAACTCTGCCCGTTTTTCAGCATATTCGTTTGATAACAGGTGTGCTGTTTCGACTGGCATATCCGCTTCTTCTGTAATGAATGCCTTGCCATCTGTGAATGCTAGTTTCATACTTTCAATTTGTTCATGAATCGATTGAGCAGATTGCCACTCAGGTTTACTCAGTTTCTGATAAATATTTAACGCCATAAGTGCTACCACCCCGTGGCCATTTGGAGGGATTTCCCATACATCATAACCTTTGTAGTTCACTGAAATAGGTTCAACCCATTCCGGTTTGTATGTAGCAAGGTCTTCTTTTGATAAAAAGCCGCCATGTTTTTTCATGAATGTATCAATCTCATCGGCAATTTCACCTTCATAAAAATCACGTGCTTCAGTTTCCGCAATGGCTCGAAGTGTCTTTGCATGACCTGGAGAAGACCACATTTCACCTATTTTAGGTGCACGGCCATCTGGTGCAAACGTTTCGAACCAAGCATTGAACTCATCTCCGCTGAATTGCTTTTTAAACTCTTTATAGGCTGATTCCCAGTACTTGCCGAGGATAGGTGTGAGTGGGAAACCTTCTTCTGCATAACGAATGGCCGGCTCCAGCACTTCCTTCAAAGGCAGCTTTCCAAACCTGCGTGACAGTTCTGCCCACGCGGCGGGCGTTCCAGGCACTGTAATTGGAACCATCCCGTAAGTCGGCATCTTATCGTGACCCAGTGCTTTAACTGCTTCCACCGTTAATGTCGATGGTGCAGGTCCAGATGCATTTAGTCCGTACAATTTATCCTTCACCCAGACCAGTGCGAACGCATCGCCCCCTATGCCATTTGAAGTTGGCTCGACGACAGTGAGTGCTGCCGCTGTTGCAATTGCAGCATCAATGGCATTGCCTCCTTTTTGTAAAATGGCTAATCCTACATTCGCTGCAAGTGGCTGTGATGTAGCGACCATTCCTTTTCGAGCAAATCCTGTATGTCGCTGTGATTGGAACGGATGATATAAGTGATCCATGAAAGCCCTCCTCGGGTAATTTTATTTTCTGCTAAATCGTGCATTATTGAACCATTTGTTAATCAAAAACCAAATTTCACTTAACAAATGTTATAAATATGGTTGTCACGAGTATAAAACAAAGATTCAGTTAAAGCAATACATGGTTTTTATAAAACTTATAGCTATTTCGATTCACAAAATAAAAAAACCTATACGAGAATAGGTTTTTTTCCGTCCGATTTACAATTTCAAGCCCGCACGACTTTTAAATCTCCGAAGTAAGATATGACTCTCCACTCTCGTTATTCCATCAAGTGCATATAGTTCTTCATTGATGAACTTCTCCAGGTCGGTAAAGTCATTAACTAATACGTGCATATGAAGCGTTGATGGGCCAGTCATTTGATAACAGCTAGCAACAGAGGGATTGTCGGCGAGCGCCTGTGCAACGCTCACTAGGGACGCGGGTTCGCAGTCCACTTCGAAGAATGCTGAAACACCCTTCCCCACTTTTTCACTATTCACGACGACTGTAAAGCGCTCAATAACCCCATTGTCTTGGAGATTATGAACCCTTTCACGTACGGCAACACGTGATAAATTAAGTTCTTTACCTATATCCACGTAAGAAAGACGTCCATTGGCTATAAGCAGCTCTAAAATTCTTTTATCGGTAGCATCCATTTCCGATTTCCTCCCTACCACAATGTCTAGTTATCCATATAAAATACGTACAATGTGATTCGAAATGTATAGTTCCAATATGCACTTTGGCTAAGTAAAGGTCAAGTACAGCCTTTCAAGAGGTGCGCTGATTAGTGAGCGTTTCAATTAGATTGCCAATTTGTTTACGTTTTTGTTTGGTTTCATAGGGTACTAGTTGAGTAGAAGACAAATTGGTGGAAAGAGGAGGATTTTGATGGGAGCGTTGAAAGCACTTATTTTGAATGCGACATTGAAAAGTTCTGAGGAGGAATCAAATACGGAGGCCCTTGCGAAGAAGGTCTGCCAAATTTTTGACAACGAAAATGTGGTAACAGAAATCATTAGATTAACGGATTACACAATTCCCTACGGAATGAGTCCTGATATGGGCGATGGTGATGAGTGGCCGCAACTGTTTGAAAAGGTAAAGGCGGCGGATATTCTTATTATCGGGACACCGCTTTGGCTTGGGGAAAAAAGTAGTATTGCAACGCTTGCCATTGAGAGATTGTATGGAAGCAGCGGAGAGACCAATGAGGAAGGACAAGCCATTTATTACAATAAAGTGGGTGGCGTCGTTGTGACAGGTAATGAGGACGGAGCAAAGCACGCCGCCGCTTCCATTCTATATGGGTTATCGCATATGGGGTTTGTCATCCCTCCAAATGTCGATACATATTGGGTTGGCGAAGCAGGACCTGGTCCATCTTATATTGCCGCCGGGCAAACGAATGATTTCACTAAAAAACATGTTGAAATGCTTGCTTATAATACAATCCATCTAGCCAGAATGCTGAAAGAACATCCGATTCCAGCGCAAGGGAATTTGCTTGAAAGCTGAAGCAAAACTCCTAAGATGAAAATACGGTGATTAGCAAAATAATATGAAAACCGGACATACAAAAACCTCACACTGCTGTGAGGTTTTTCATCAATTCTATTCTCGATTGACAGGCATTGAACAACACCTGAAAGAGCCGCCGGATTTAATAATTTCATCGAATTCGACTTCGATGACTTCAAAACCATGTGCACGGATTTGAGCGTTGACTTGTTTGTTTTGTGGGAGACTGAACACTTTTTTGTCCCCAATGGATAGGACGTTTGTGCCCATTGTGAATTGTTCTTCTTCGGAAACGTCAATCAGTTTATAGTTTTCTGCAAGATAGTCAATAATTCTCTGGTCAAACGCTTCTCTGAAAATCAGCGCGACTTCAGGTGAAAGGATATTAAATACGCAATCGAGATGTAAATACTTCTCATTAAAAGGGACAGGGATAATGGTGTAATCCGGTAGATCCACCTTTAGTTTCTCAGCGGCCTCAATCGAAGTTCGACTGCTAATACCGACAAACAGCGTGCCGCGATCTACAATGACATCGCCGCCTTCAACTTGACTCGTAGTGGTTTGGAACGAAATATCTTCATCGTCCAGCCATTCCTCAAGTGCTTCCTCTTCCCCTTTGCGTATATCACTTGCCATTTCTGCTACAAAAATATCTTCACCCACAGTAAAACCGATATCTCGGGTAAAAACTTGCTCTGGAAACTTTTCGGATGAAGGCAATTTAATGACTTCCACTCCATGCGCTTTAAGGAGTTTTTCAAATTCGTTATGCTGTTTCATGGCTAATTCAATGTTTATATTTTCATCTTCGTACTTTTTCTGTACGTCATTGATGACTTCTTCAATAGCCATAAATTTCGGCTGACATAGGATGACACGGAGAAGCGTATCATATTCAGTATTGCATTGAGTTGTCGCGGTATCTTCTATAGGGGAATTCATCATCGTTCCTCCAATTGATTTTTTCATTTTCTATATTTTCGTCTTCTATACGTTTCCCTAATGCTTCATTTTCAAACATTTTTTGTTTAATTTCTGTAACTAGAGGGAAGGTGAAAGATTAAAGAATTAGTAGATTGGGGGAGAAACAATGATTCAGTTAGATAATGCTTTATTGACAAAAGAGGATTTTGCGGAGCGAACGGATTTACCTGATTGGTTGTTGAAAGAATACCAAACATTCCATGAAACGGTGACAGACAAATCGTTTCCTTGTTATTTCGGTATGGGTGGAGAGTTAAAGGGTGAATTGCGTTATGGATATGTGACACAAGACGACTGGTCCAACTTGCCAGCGACATTAAAGGCATTTTTAGCACTATTCGAGAACCCCGAGCATAAGCGACATGGTCTCTTCGTTTTTGTAGAACCGTTTAAAAATGAAGGCTCTTTAGAAGATTACCGGATGCAGTTCTGGGAAATATTACAGTATTTGCATGGGGCAGATGACATTGAATGGCCTGCTGATAGTCCCCGAGATCCTGCGCACCACTTATGGGATTTTCGTTTCCACGGTGAACCAATTTTTGTTTTTGGCAATGCACCAGCTTATAAGCAACGGAAAACGCGAGATCTTGGCAATGCGATGGTGCTCGGTTTCCAGCCGCGGCGAATCTTCGAAGGGCTGAAAGGAACAGAAAAGGGCGGTGTGATGTCGCGTGAAAAGGTACGCGAACGCGTAGAAGTTTGGGACCAGCTTCCGAAACACCCCGACATCAGTCATTTTGGAGATCCGGAGCATAATGAATGGAAACAGTTTTTCATTGGCGATGACGTGGAACCGATTCAAGGTAAATGTCCGTTTTCACATAAGGAGATGCAGTAAATCCCATACAAACCTAAAAAACCTCACACTTCTGTGAGGTTTTTTATTTTCTGCAATTATTTCCCGAATACTGTCCATTTCCCGGGAAATAGCTCGAATTATTTCCCGTTCATTTCCCTTCCATTTCCGCCATCCCATAGTACAGATTCATTTCAGATTCGGGCACCATACTACCGCCTGTTCCCCACACGAGATGAGTTGTGTTTAAGGAATTTGCGCCTGGAATATTCTTGTTAATGACTTGTATCGGGCCAGTCATCCCCGCAAGTGCAGATGGTTCAAGTCGAATGCTTTCTGTATCTGCAAGTAGCTTCAATAACTTGAACATTGTTCCGTCTGCTATTGTGTAACAGCCAGCTAGTAAAGGTTCCATCGTTTTTCCGACAAAACCAGATGCTGTGCCAACCGCAAGTCCGTCAGCGGCTGTTTTATTGTCGAGCCCGAAGTCTTGAACGGAAACATTATCGTGAAGACCGGTCATCATGCCAAGCATCATACACGGGGAATGTGTTGGCTCTGCAAAGAAACAACTCACTGCGTCACCGAAAGCGAGCTTCAATCCAAACGCTACACCTCCAGGTCCTCCACCAACACCGCATGGCAGGTAAACGTAAAGTGGGTTGTCTTCAGTAACGATTGTACCTCGAGCTCTCAACTGGTCTGCAACGCGTTCTCCCGCCACTGCATAACCTAAGAACAGATCGAGTGAATTTTCATCATCGACAAAATGACATAAAGGATCTGCATCTGCCTGACGACGTCCTTCTTCAACAGCTTTGCTATAGTCGTCCGCGTATTCAACGACCGTTACACCCTTTTCACGCAGCATGTCTTTCTTCCACTGCTTTGCATCTGCAGACATATGAACTGTGACATTGAAACCTAGTTTAGCGCTCATGATGCCGATACTGAGACCTAGATTCCCTGTTGAGCCAACAGCAATTTTATGTTTAGCAAACAAGTTACCGAATTCAGGTTCTGCAAATTTACTGTAGTCCCCTTCTGTCGTTATCAATCCATGTTCAATCGCAAGTGTTTCGGCATGTTTTAGTATTTCATAAATACCACCACGTGCTTTGATAGAACCTGAAATGGGAAGTGCATTGTCTTCTTTCAGGAGTAGCTCTCCCTTAATTGTTGTTCCGTATGCATTGGAAAGCGCATCTTTCATATTGGGTATGGCGGTAATCGGCGATTCAATAATGCCATTAGATGCTTTTGTTTCCGGAAAAACGAGCTCGATGTACGGTGCAAAACGCTTTAGACGATCAGATGCGTCTTTCACGTCTGCTGCTGTCACGCCTGTTTTCACAAGGCCTGTTGTTGACGATTCGATTAAGGGATTGAGCCACAATACTTCTTCACGCGCTACCATCTGCTCGATGAGCGGTAATTTTGTTATCCATTCATTGACTTGTGTTTTATCCATCATGTTTATCGCCTCTTTTTTTCAATTTTGTAACAACAGTATATCATGATGTGCGCCTTAAAATCGCCAATCAAAATAGCCCTTCCATGGGTGGCAGGGCTACTCTTCTTGATTTTTTTGGATTGATGATTGAGTTTGCTTTTCAGT
Source organism: Sporosarcina sp. Y1004 (assembly GCF_057669665.1). NCBI lineage: Bacteria > Bacillati > Bacillota > Bacilli > Caryophanales > Caryophanaceae > Sporosarcina > Sporosarcina sp. Y1004. The sequence continues at coordinate 218,863 of NZ_JBYHFQ010000001.1, forward strand.
AAATTTGATTTCTCCCCATTATTCCATAACTAATTTCTCAATCAGCTCTCTAGTTAGATCGAATCTTGGGGTCGTCGTATCTTCGCCATTTGCTTCAACATCCATGACGACCGAGATAATTCGTCGCCCGTCAAATACGCCAGTGCTGACAAAGCAGGATCCAGCTTGATCTGTGTAACCAGTTTTCAATCCATCAATCCCTGGCATTGCTTGTGGCATACCTGCCAACATTAAATTTGTACTCCACAATGTAGCGCCGTCACTTGTTTTAAAACTCGCCATCTTTGTAAAGTCGAGCACTTCAGGATATTTGGCAATCAGCTTTTGTGCAATGACTGCAACATCACGGGCAGATGCACGATTCGTTTGTTCAGGTCCTTTGCCAATGTAATCGCCATCCAGGCCGCTCGCATTGAAGAACGTTGTCTCTTTCAATCTGAAACTGTTGGCTTGTTTATTCATCAATTCAACAAACGCTTCTTCGGTTCCACTAACCATTTCGGCTAGCGCCATTGCAGCATCGTTCGCGGAGTTTACAGTCATGGCAGTAAACAGTTCTTTCAATGAATAAGTATTGCCTTCAGTCATCCCAAGTTTGACCGCTGCGGATTTCCCCATGACTTTTTGAATTGCTTCACTTGGATTGTATGTACTATCCCATGACAGCGTGCCGCTATTGACGGCGTTTAGGACAAGATACTGTGTCATCATTTTGGACATGCTTGCGATTGGTAACGATTCTGCACTATTTTCTCCATAAATCACTTTCCCTGTTTCGGCATCTATTAGAATGATTGCTTTCGCAGCAACATTTAACTCTACTATTTCCGGGGTTGCTTCCTTCGTTTTTAATACAACCGTTACGCTAAGTATAACTAGCACTAGTATAAAAATTAATTTCTTCATCTTTTCCCGCCTTTTCAGTCGATAGGGTTCATTCCCTTAATAATGAACCCTAATCATGAAGATTCTCTTAGCGTGATTATGAAGATTTCCTTAAGTTTCTCTATACATGCCATCTATAGGAATCGACCGATTAGCCATACCACAACTAAAATCGCACCAAATCCAAACCAAATAAGCGCAAGCAGTTTCTCCCTTTTCTTTTTATCTTCCATGTTTTTTGTTAAAAAACGCACAAAGAATTCTAACGCGATTGCCAATACAATTATTAGTATCCAACGCATTTCTAGCCCCTCTTTTCTAAGTGGTTATCTCAATACGTTAATCCTACCATTTTACACTTCAAAAGAATGTTCCATTTACAGTTCTATTTCCTAAATGAGTCGATCCAACAGCACACACCACCCCCGTCCGTTGCGAATATGCTAGTAGAACAACTCAGGTAATGGCGGTGCTTAAAATGAAACTAACAACGATACTTGCGGGCCCTATTTTGCGAAGAGTTGAAGCCGATTCGGTTACAATTTGGATCGCAACAAGCCAGCCTTTTGATATTGATGCTTCCGTTTATGTTATTTCTACTGAGGCTAAGCTTCCTACAAGGACGCGCACCTCTTCCATTAGTGCTGGACAGCAGCTTTTCATTTACCTCGTACAAATAAACGGAAACTTCCCGGTAGATACGTTGCTCGGGTATGACCTGTTTTTCCATAATGGAATAGATTCTTACACCTTTGCAAGCCTCGGTTTAACTTCAGACAATAAAGAGCAATCCATCACTTACGGTGATCTTGCTTATCCCTCATTTTTCATCCCCGCCGGTAAAACCTCGAACTTCCTCTATGCTTCATGTAGAAAGTTACACGGGAAAGGCGAAGATGCACTTGCGGCAGGGGATGAACTTATAAAGAATACCCAGCAAGACTTGGAGAAACGACCAAGCGCTCTGTTCCTTCTCGGCGATCAAATCTATGCGGATGATGTAGCAGATCCTTTGTTCCCAGTTATCCAGACAGTTGCAGGGAGCTTAAATAGACAAGAAGATTTAACTCAGCTGGACAGCCGGCTTGCAGATAAACCATTTAGTATATCATCCGTGCAAGTCAACGGCAGGCAATTCATCATGGAACAGTTTTGCCGATTTACAGCTACAAATGCCGGCAATCATCTAATGACATTCGGTGAGTATGCCGCTATGTACTTACTGTCCTGGAGCCCAAGCTTATGGGAAACCGCTTGCATCCCTTCATTTGATGAAATCCTTGAAACGGATGGCTATCATTTCATGTTGCCGGATGATGAGGCGGAATGGGCGCGCTGCAAGGCGAGATACGACCGGCAAAGCGAAGACCTTCTCCAAACAATCGGAGCGCTCCATCAGGTTCGAAGATTACTTGCGAATGTTCCTACGTATATGATCTTTGATGACCACGATGTAACGGACGATTGGAATTTATCGGCCAATTGGCGTGATCGCGTTGCACAATCACCTTTAGGGAAACATGTGATCACAAACGGATTGTTCGCTTACTGGGCTTTTCAAGGTTGGGGCAATGAACCACAACGGTTCGCGGAGGAGTTCCTACTGTCGATGGGCAATCATGTCGACGGGTTTATTGCCGATACACCTGCATATGAAGAGTGGACGGAACACCTTTGGGATTTCCGTTATTGGCACTTCGTAGCGCCTACCAATCCCGCTGCCTTGTTTCTAAATACGCGTACATTGCGTTCTTTTGACGATGCGCCACAACCGGTAAAAGTAGGCTGGATGGTCAAAGAAAGTGTCCGAAGTCCTCGGCTGATCGGTCCCGAGGGGTGGCGTTTTGTGTCTGAGACGCTCGTCGCATCCGGTTGGAAAAAGGGCAACCCACTAATTATCATCTCTCCGACGCCTTTTTACGGCATTGGTCTGATTGAATCTATTCTTCATGCATACGTCTATCCCCTTCGTGCACTAGGGATTCCGGTTGATGAAGGATTCGATTTTGAAGCATGGAAATATAACGGGAAAGGGTTCAATGATTTTATCCGAACCATTTTCAAATGGCAGCCTTCTCGCTGTATTATTTTATCGGGTGACGTCCATTATGCTTCTGCCGTCACTTCACATATAACGTCTAAAACCGGTACAGTTGCCGATATTGTGCAATTTACAAGCAGTCCTTCAAATAATATGAGTTTTAGGGGTGTATGGGGATTCTGTATGAGAATGGCAATTTTGCTAAATGCTCAAAAGCGAAAAGGGAAGAAAATACAGCGCTATTGCGATGAAAACTTGAAGATTGTCAACGGGAAAGAAGGTGCTAAATGCCCGGACAGTGCGGAGTGGCAAGAGGAGCTCCGTTATGTGTCGATGAGAAATGGCGCGATTGTTGAAACAAAGAATAATATTGGATTTCTATCGATTCATGAAAATTTCTTGCAGAATTCGCTTCTTCGAGTGAACGAAGAGAAAATTTCATTTGAAAGATTGGAGTGACATCTACTTAGTTTGATTGACCACCCTATAAAAAAACTCCGCCGACAAAAAATAGTTGGCGGAGTTTTCCCATTTACAACTTTGTCCGTACATCCCATAGCTCTGGGAAGAACTGGTGGTCGAGAACAGCCTTTAAGTAATTGACACCCGACGAACCGCCCGTCCCCATTTTAAAACCGATGATTCGTTCAACGGTTTTCATATGACGGAAACGCCACTGCTGATGGCTGTCTTCGATATCGACTAGCTTCTCCGCCAGCTGATATAAATCCCAGTGATCATCTACATTGCGATAGACTTCAAGCCACGCAGCAGCTACCGACGCATCCCCTTTGTACGTAACAGAGAAATCGCGGTCGAGTAGTTCTGGATTAATGGCGAAGCCGGCTCTCGCAAGCGCACGTATCGCTACATCGTAAATACCCGGCGCACGGAAAGCCGTCTCAAGGCGACTCACAAGTTCAGTATCTTTCTCGTAAATCTTCAAAATATGCGATTGTTTGTAACCGAGGGCAAACTCGATAAGCCTATTCTGGTAGGACTGGAAACCCGATGCACGCCCCAAACTGTCCCGGAATTCCATGTATTCAGCAGGCGTCAACGTTGACAATACATCCCATGCCTGAATAATTTGCGTCTGAATTTTTGATACGCGTGCCAGCATTTTAAACGCTTCCGGCAGTTCGTCTTTTTCAATTAATTCAATACCCGTGTTGAGTTCATGCAAAATCAGCTTCATCCACAGTTCACTCACTTGGTGGATAACGATGAACAGCATCTCATCATGATGGCCGGACAAGCGTTGCTGGCTCGACAGCAATGTATCCAGATTCAAATACTCCCCATATGTCATCGTATCTTTGAAATCTGTGTGAATTCCTTTTTCCGTCATAACGATTGTCGACTCCCCTCGATAGCACGCAGCACAGCACGAACAGGACTGCCGTCACCTTCTTTTATGGGAAGTGGCAGTGCAATCAGCTCATAATCGCCAGCATCCACTTTGCTGAGGTCAATGTTTTCCAAAATCATAACTCCGTTGTCATTGAGCGCATGATGCGCACTGACTGTCTTGCTTGTTTCCGGGTCAACAGATGGCGTATCCACACCGATAAGTCGAACGCCTCGCTCTTTCAAAAGCGCTCCAATATCTGTCCGTAAATACGTAAAGGTCTCTGGGAACACGTTCGGATCAGGACGGCTTCCTGTTTTCAATAAAACCCGTTCAGCCCCGCCGAAATCAATGCCTTCCAGTTCTGCACGACCAATGCTTTCTTTTCCTGAAACATCAACAACACGTGCACGTCCGATGTATAATTCAATCGGTAAATCAAGCACTTTCAATCCATTATCGTCAAAATGAAATGGCGCATCGATATGTGTTCCCATGTGCGTACTAGTAGATAGTTTCCCAATATTGACGGATCCTGTTTCATTCTTTGAGTACTCGACCTCGTAAGAAAACGGCGTGTCGCCCGGCCATTCGGCAATCTCATTATGCAATGGTTGTGAAATATCAATCCATTTCCCAGTCATGCGACAACACCCCTTTTGTTCTCAAACTTTTCATAGTGTTTTTCATCCATAATCACTTTTAACTTTTGAATCGTTTGCCAGACGTCTTCGAAAGAATTGTATAGTGCGACCGGCGCAAGTCGAATGCCATTTGGCGCACGGAAATCTGGAATAACACCGGCTTCTTTCAACGCTTTACAAATGCGCGCCGCCTCAGCGTGTTCCAATAAGATATGCCCCCCACGCGTATCGTCAATTGGATTTCCAATGACAAAACCATGCGCAGACAGTTCTTGTTGAATGAGTTTCAGCATATAATCCGTAAGTTGAAGCGATTTTTCGCGGATACGTTTAATGCCTATTTCGTCAAACAGTTCAAGCGCACCAATAACCGGCGCCAGACTAAGTACATGCGGCGTCCCGATTTGATAGGCCGCGGCATCCATCGCTGGATCCATTGTATGATTCATATCGAATTGCGATTCCTTTTTCGAACCAAACCATCCTGCTAATCCAGGCGCTTTACCGAAATGCTTGTCATGAACGAACAATCCTGCAACCGAACCAGGTCCCCCATTCAAATGCTTGTACGTACACCAAAATGCGAAATCCGCTCCCCAGTCATGCAATTCATGTTCAACCGAACCAATCGAATGGCATAAATCAAAACCAATTGGGATGCCTCTTGCGTTCGCCGCCTTTGCAAGTTTTTCCATGTCTAGAATTTGTCCGCTTCTGTACAAAACAGCCGGTAGGACAATGAGTGCAATGTCATCTGTCATCTCTTCGATAATATCGTCTTCACGCAAAAATCTGCCTTCCTCACTCTTCACTTGGACAAGGTGTTCGGCAGGGTCATATCCTTTAAGCAGGAGTTGGCTTTTCAATGCATATATGTCTGAAGGGAAATTGAGTTCATCCGCGAGAATTTTTGTTCTCGTTCCGGAAGGTTTGTAAAATGTGGCCGCCAACTGATGTAAATTTGTCGTTGTAGAACCAGTTGCAATCACTTCATTGCTCAATCCGCCTACAAGTGGTGCCATTTTCTCCCCAACCGACTCAGACAAATAAAACCAAGGATTGTCCCCCTCCGTCCATCCATCGATGCCTAAATTTCTCCAAGAATCCAGTAAGTCATGCAGCGTGCGCTCCGCTCTTTTCGACAACAAACCGAGTGAATTACCATCCATGTAAATGGTGTTTTTGCGTAAGTAAAATTCACTCCTGTAATGAGCCAAACCGTCTTTATCGTCAAGCCCCTGTGCATATTCGACTCCAAACATGTTCGTTTCCCCCTTGTGCGAAGTTTCCGTTATTAGTGAAAGTGTAACATATTGGGTGGGGTGTGTAATGAGGGGATAGTGTAGGGGGTTTGGGCGGTTTGCTTCGGTTTTCGGGCGGTTCGCTCCGGGATATGAGTGGTTTACTTCGATTTTCGGGCGGTTTGCTCCAGGTTTTGGGCGGTATACTTCGGTTTTTGGGCGGTCTCCAATAAAAAACAAAAAAACCGACATCGCTGCCGGCCTCCTTCTTCATATGTATCCACTTACTTAAACCAGCCCTTGTCTTTAAATCGAGAAATGGCTTCTATCCGGTTACCGACGTCGAGTTTATCCAAAATTGCAGAAATGTAATTTCGTACTGTACCCGGCGTTAAAAATAGATCCCCTGCGATTTCTTTCGTTGTCTTGCCGTCTGCGATGAGTTTAAGAACTTGGGTTTCACGTTCCGTCAGCGGGTTTTCAGTTTCGTCCCCATCGCCGTAAGCGATGTCGACGAGTTCCGGCGCGTAAATCCGTCTGCCGTCCATGATTGTCCGAATTGAATTGACGAGCTCCTCAATCGGACTATCCTTTAATAAATAGCCGCGCACACCCGCTTTTCGAGCACGTTCAAAATAGCCGGCTCTGGCAAACGTCGTTAGGATAATGATTTTACATGGCTCACTTTTTAAAGCTTCGGCGGCGTCGAGTCCCGTCATTACAGGCATTTCAATGTCCATAATACAGACATCTGGCTGGTGCTCCCGTACGAGGGCAACTGCTTCTTGTCCGTTTTTTGCTTTGCCGACCACTTCCATATCATCTTCCATATTCAACAAGGATCCAAGCGCTCCAAGCATCATCCCTTGGTCTTCCGCTATGACAATACGTATCACGTCAATCACTCTCCATAATATGTTGTATGACTGCAGGAACACGAATCGATAATTTCGTTCCTTCGCCACCCTCCACTCGAAGGCTTCCGTTGACAAACTCAAGTCGTTCGCGCATTCCAGTCAAACCATTACCAGGCGAGGTTTCTCCGCCTCTCGTGATGCCAATTCCATCGTCTGCTACATTGATAACGAATTCATTTGGCAATTGTTCAAACGATACACAGCACGTCTTTCCGAAACTATGTTTCACGACATTGGTCACCGCTTCTTTCAAGCACATGCTCAATACACTTTCAACAATTGCAGGAATGTTGGTGAATGAGGGGTTGCCCTCGATTGTGTAATCCATTTCGGCCGCCTTCAACATCTGCTCAATGCGAATCACTTCATCTTCAAGCTTCATCGACCGCATGCCCGCCACTAACTCACGGACTTCTTTCAATGCTGTACTTGCAGTCTGCCTGATATCCCGCAGTTCTCTTTCAGCCGCTCTCGGATCACGAGATACCAGCTTTCCGGCCAAATCACTTTTCAAGCCAATCAGCGATAACTTTTGACCGAGTGTATCGTGCAAATCACGGGAAATTCGTTCACGCTCCTCCAGGATAATCAGTTCTGAAATGCGTTCGTTCGCATTTTCTAATTGATCAACCAGATTTTCACGTTTATTGCGGTTGTAAAGATTAAATGGCAACAACACTGTACCAATTACGCAAATGAGGATGAAATGGATTTGCGAGATGAACAATTCAATTTCGATGAAGAATCCTATGACAATCGCAAAAATTGTAATCGCAATATGTAACCCGTAAATAACAAAAAAGCCAATTGGATTTTTTATATTACCAATGAAAAATGCAGTGAAAATGGACAAATAAACATAACCGAATAACAGCGTCATCGCAACGTTAATCACAATTTCAAAACTGATCCACATATAAACGAGTCCGCTCTTCGATTTGAATGAAAACATGTAGGACAGGAAAAATAATAATAACAACGAAATGCCAATCGTTATTTCAAGTGGAGAAGATGATCTAAAGATGAAAAAGAACGGAAGAAAACAAAATACAACCCAAGCGTAAATACTGACCCATGGATTTTTCGGGAAGATACTATACCAACTTTGCATACCGTTCGTTCACCGTCCTGTCTATACTTACCATTGTACCAAATTTCCGGATAAAAAAAACAGCCATCCTCTAAAGAGATGACTGCTTTCGCTATTATTTCTGGTCGAAACTTGTGCGTTTCGGTTTCAGATCAATAGAAGGACTTGCTGATTTAATCATATGCTTTACGTCTTTAAATGCGATAAATCTTTTCTTCTCAGGATCATACAACCGGTATCGGATTGACGAAATACTTTCTTTGATTGTAATCGTTGTTGCCACATGAAGAGGTGGTGTCGATTCATGTGCCATTTCCAAGTTGTAATTGGGAACACGTGGTGACAAGTGATGGACGTGATGGAAACCAATATTTCCTGTAGCCCACTGTAACACACGTGGTAACTTGTAGTATGAACTGCCGTCAATAGCAGCTTTCACATAATCCCACTCAGATTCCTCTTCGAAATATGAATCTTCAAACGTATGTTGAATGTAGAACAACCAAATTCCAAGTGCTCCTGCAACGAACATAATTGTTCCTTGAATGAGAAGGAATGCCTGCCATCCAACAAGTAAGATCATACCTGTGTAAATGACAACAAGTGCTACGTTCGTCAAATACGTATTGTTGCGCTCTTTCTTACGCGCATCTTTGCGGTTGAAACGGCTTGAGATAAGTACAAGGAAAAGCGGTCCAAAACCGAACATGACGATTGGATTTCGGTATAACCGGTAACCAAAACGATGCCATTTCGATGCTTCTACATACTCTTCAACCGTCATGACCCAAATGTCACCTGTGCCGCGCTTGTCGAGATTCGAGCTTGTTGCATGATGGATTGAGTGTTCACGTTTCCACTTTTCATAAGCAAACAGTGTAAGGATGCCAGTAATGGTACCGACGATGTCATTTGTTTTTTTGTTTTGGAAGAATGAACCATGCGTGCAATCATGGAAGATGATAAACGTCCGAATGACGAATCCTGATGCAATCACAGAAAGTCCAAGTGTTAGCCAGATCGAAACCGACAAACTCTGGTAAGCCAAGAACCATAGGATTAGCAATGGTGGGACTGTATTGATAAGTTGTATAATACTTTTCTTTTTATCTGACTTCGCAAAAGGGGCAACGTCTTTGTGTAACTGCTTTGTTTTTTCTTTAGACATGTTGAGTGATCCTCCTTCAATCTGATGTACTTTTTCTGATTCACTATCTTGAATCTAATGATAAAGAAATATCCGACTTTACAGAAGGCATAGATGTCATGATTATCGATATGACAAGTGTCACTTATTGTGAATTAATTCACAAGCATAGATTTCCAAGTGACTATCATTATTTGCTAACTAGATACCCTTCTTGCATAATTATTAGTAATACCTACTTAGGAGGTTTCCACTATGGCTACTATATATGAAGAAAGACGATCGCTTTTGACAGCGCATCTCACTGAGAACAATATCGGTGCGGTTATGATTACATCGCCAGCAAATGTTTATTATTATACCGGGTTCAACTCAGATCCCCATGAAAGATTCATGTCTTTGTTTATCGACACGCAAACTGATAAAACCTATCTGTTCGTACCGGCATTGGACAAGGATGCCGCTATGCTAGACTCCGATGTTACGACAATCATTGCGATTTCAGACGAGCAAGTCCCTTTCGAGGTTGTTCGTGAATCGGTTGAAACGCTTTCGGAAACAGTTGGAATTGAAGCCAAAGCGCTGAGTTATGATCGGTACACTAGTTTACTGGCGTTTTTCCCAGGTGTACAAGTCATTGATGTACAGCAATTCATTAACAAACAAAGAATGAAGAAATCTAAAGAAGAAATCGAAAAATTACGGACGGCAATTGAAATCATTGAAAAGGTTTTGGAAGAAGGCATTAAGAAAGTGGAAATCGGAATGTCCGAATCCGAGTTTACGGCAGAATTGGAGTTTTTGATGAGGAAATTCGGTGCAGATGGTCCTTCTTTCTCGACTATCGTGCTTACCGGTGAAAAAGCAGCATTGCCGCATGGTTCTCCTGGTGAACGTAAAATTCAACAAGGTGACTATTTGCTGATTGATTTCGGCGTCATCAAAGACGGCTATTGTTCTGATATTACGAGGACTTTCATAATCGGTGAAGCTTCGGATAAACAACGAGAAATTTACGACATCGTTCTGAAGTCCAATGAAGCCGGCATCAATGCCGTCAAAGCAGGCGTACCAGTAAAAACATTCGATATCGCAGCGAGAAATGTCATCACCACTAGTGGCTACGGGGAGTATTTCAATAACCGTGTCGGGCACGGATTGGGGATTGAAGTGCACGAAGAGCCTTCCATTCATGAAAACAATGAGCAGATTGCGGAAGTGGGGCTTGTCTTTACAATTGAACCCGGTATTTATATCCCGAATGTCGGCGGTGTTCGTATCGAAGACATTGTCTATATCAATGAAGACGGGAAAGCGGAAGTATTGTCTTCGTTCCCGAAACAACTGCAAATTCTATAAGTGATTCATGACAAATAGGTTCTTGTATGTGTCGTTGGACGGCTTTCATGTATTGCCTCTACCAAACACGTACAAGGGCTTTTTTCTATTGAACTAGTGTGAAAATTCAAATTCTGCATCGAAATTTAGAACTACCTATGCTACAATTAGAAAAACACTATATGAAAGCGCATACATCTTTTCAGAACCAAAAGGAGGAATCATCATGGAACTTGGACTCCAGCAACGGCAGGAACTGAATCTATTAATGACTTTTGAGTTAAGACAAGCTATTGAACTACTACAATATTCCACTCATGAACTTGAGCAATATATCAGGGAGCAGGAGCTGGAAAACCCAATTATCGAACTGAAGGAAAAAGAAGAGAAACCAGTCCACGAAGAACGTTTGCATCGACAATCTTCCTCTTTCGGCGGTTCCGAGATGCCCATGGACGCGGTCCAAAGCAACGATAAAAATATGCGTGATGAATTACTCGAACAGGCAAAATTCTTATACCCGGATATCCAGACGCAAAAACTGATTAAGTATCTCCTCTACAATCTCGACGACAATGGCTATTTACAAATCACCGATGCCTATTCGAATGACTATTTAGCATTTGAAGAAGATGACATCGAAAAAGGTATCCACCTCCTGCAACAACTAGGTCCAATCGGGATAGGCGCGAGGGACTTAAAAGAATGTTTGCTTCTACAAATTACGTATAGCTATCCGGAAAACAAATTGGCTGCTTGTTTGGTGGAACACCATTTGAACCTAGTTGCTGACCGTAAATGGAACGAAATCGCTTCAAAAATGAACATCCAAATGAACGAAGTGAAAGACCTTTTCGATTTTATCCAAACACTGAATCCTAGACCTTGCTCCTTCATTTCTGATTCTTCCACGGAGTATTTGACACCCGATATCATCGTTGAGTGGAAGGATAATGAATTCGCTTTCCATTTGAATGACGGGTTTTTACCGGCGATTCATGTGAATAAAGACTATGCACTGCATCTTCACGCAAAAAATGACGCATCAAAATATATGAATACGCAATTCAAAAACTATCAATGGCTTCTTAGCAGCATTGAACAGCGCAGAAATACGATCATTAAAATTGTGCATGTCCTTTTGGAACGACAGGAGGACTTTTTCAAAAATGGGTTCCGTTCATTGAAACCTCTAACCCTTAAAGAAGTCGCCGATGAAATTGAAATGCATGAATCGACTGTCAGCCGGGCAACGACAAACAAAGTAATACAGACGCCATTCGGCTCCTTTGATTTGCGGTTGCTATTCACTTCCAAGCTAGAAACGGCAGATGGAAATACCATTTCCCAAACGAAGATGAAAACACTTCTGGAAAGTTTCATTGCACAAGAAAACAAATTCAAACCCTATTCCGATCAAAAAATAGCGGAATACTTCAATGCTGAACAAGGAATTACAATATCCAGACGGACAATCAGCAAATACAGGGAAGAATTACGAATCCCCCCTTCAAGTAAACGTAAGGATATTCAAATATAAAAGCGCCCCGCACAAATAAGAGGAGTAATGGAGATGTTCAATCATCTCCATTACTCCTCTTATTTCTAACTACTTTGTTGCCCTTCACTGTCACTTCAACATGCCGCCATCCACTTCCAAAACAGTTCCATTGATGAAATCGGATTCGTCAGATGCTAAAAACAGATAGGCATTCGCCACATCCGTGGGTGTTCCCATTCTATTATAAGGAGTCATCATTTTAATTTGTTCCATCACTTTCACTGGAATCGTATCAACCATATCCGTTTCGATGAAACCGGGGGCAACCGCGTTGACATTAATCCCTTTTGGACCAAATTCCTTTGCCCACGTTCTTGTCATGCCGATAATGCCCGCTTTTGCGGCAGAATAGTTCGTCTGGCCAACATTGCCACCTGTCCCTGCAATGGAAGATGTATTAATGATTTTTCCTTTGCCATGTGCAAGCATTGTTGGAAGAAAGGCTTGCGTACAATTAAATACACCTGTTAAATTTACGTCAATTACCTTCTGAAAGTCTGCTGCCTCAAGCTTTAGCATCATGGCATCTCTAGTAATACCCGCGTTATTAATAAGGATATCCACTTTACCGAACTGCTCAATGACTTTTGTTGCCATCTCCTTCACTTTTTCACTATTGGCTACATCCGCCTGAAAGAATGCAGCTTCGATTCCTTCGCCGTGCAGCTGTTGCGCTTTTAATTCTCCAGCCTCTTTATCAAAATCAACGATGGCAATCTGCGCTCCATGTCTGCCGAAAAGTGAAGCGGCGACAGCTCCAATTCCATTCGCACCGCCTGTTATGACAACAATTTTATCTCTTAATCGCATACATTTGACCTACCCTCATTTGAATTGTGATTGATTATTCCCATTGTTCCAATTTTAACATAGTTATTGGAAAGCACGAATTTTTTCTAACAAAAAACAGGTATCCTCAATTGGAATACCTGTTTCAGCTTATTTATTTACGAGATCTTCTACTGCTTTTTCAATGGCTGTTCCTTGAATTGAATGATGGGTCGCTTGCCAGACTGCTTCTCCGTCTTTCAGCAGAAACAGTTGCGGAGATGCATGTGCTACTCCGAGATTACTTTCGATTTCATTGGAAACAGGACGACTTTCACTAACTTTCAGAAAGTATTTCGGTGCGTCTGTTGTAACGGTTTCAAACTGACTGTAGGCAGCAGCACTGATTGGACATGTCGTACTGTGTTTTAAAACGAGTAAAGGTCCTTCTTTTGATTGTTCCAATACGTCGTTCCACTCACCTACTGTTGTTAATTCCTTCATGACTAACCACTCCTTCTCTATCATTTGTTTTCCCTATGGAGTCTACCTTAAACACTTGTTCGTCTGCAAATGTTAAGAACGGGAGCAAGTGAAGTAATCTGTCGAGCTCTTTTTCCTTCACGTCGTTCATACATGAAATCTGAAGCCAATTTCGTTGGCGTAAATATTCACTTTCATAATGCACGTTAAAGCCGTTCAAAAACAAATTATCTCCAAGCCGTATTGCCGATAAACCTTTCGGCAATACAATCGTAACAATTGCAGCAGCTGCAGATTCCTCCGACGACAGGATTGTGAATCCAGCTCCTTCAACCGCTCTTCTAACTTTTTGTGCACGGTTTGAAATTGCCGTGAAAACTTCCTCCGGGAGCTGAAATTTCCGTAAAGCTGCATCCAGTGCGGAGACCAGATTAGATGACTGGGAATAAGGAATTCCAGATGCATCTGCGTATGCGCCCAAATCAAGGTAACGCGGCAAGCTATCCCTCTTGATGATTATCTCGTTATGGAAAACGAACGACAGACCCGTATAACTCAATAGTCCTTTTCCGCTGACTCCTGAAGCATATGTGACTCCTGATAAATCGACAGGTGTTGTCCCAATTGCACTCACACAGTCGACTACAAGTGTGATGTTGTAAAGTGAACAATATTTTTTCATTAAATCCAAATCGTTCAGCACACCCGTGGACGTTTCACAATGCACAAGCCATAACCAACTGTATTGACCGGATTGCAATGCATGGTCGATTTCATCCCCATCAAAAGAACAGCCCCACTCGGTTTCGATTGTGTCAAACGCCATACCAAAGCGCTTTGCATGATCTGATAACCTTGAGCCAAACTCTCCATTAACCAGTATAAGGCCCTTGCCGTCGTGCATACTTAACTGTGCCGCCACTACATCATTCGCAAGTGTACCTGTTCCTTGAAAGAGCTGAACATACTTTGCGCCTGTCAAAGTTGTCAGCCTCTCTTTCACGCGTTTCAATATCATTTCAAACGCCGTAGATCGATGTGAAAAGGGTTCAGTCATCATTGCTTTTCTCACATCTTCAGTAATGGTCGCAGGACCTGGTAGTAAATTGATGAGCGGTTTCAAAATTCTTCCTGCAATCCCAGCGTCGAATGTTTCTTTTGTTAAGTACATCGGCTGGAAAGCAGCTTCCTTTGTCCCTGTCAATTGAGCAAACGGCAAAAATCCTAGTTGACCATAGAGTTTCTGTTCCCGCACTGTCCCCGATATAAGTGCGGCGTCATAACCTGCTTTTAGGCAATATTGAACAAGCGCCTGCGTAAGACCAAGGAAAGCTCGACCATTCCGATAGTTACGCTCAATCGCAAGAAGTCTGATTTCAACAGGATTATTTGCTTCAAACGGTAAATGATCTTCCACTATCCCGATTTTTCCGTCAAGCGAGAAAGGCCGCTTACTGCGCACCGCAATCATCCCGATAACTTGTGTTTTTTTCTTACAAATAATATATGTATTCTCATCATGAAACTTATCAATCAGTTGATGTTTTTCATTTCGTTCATGCTGAGGGATTTCCTCTGCAAATGTCCGATAATTCAAATCGTGAATCTGTTCAAACTCCGAATGCGTTTCCGCAACTTTGTAGATGAAAGTCATTCTCTCAACTCTTTTCCGGCATAAGTTTCTGTTTCAAATCATCCCGATGTGTGAATAAAAGAAGTGTGGACAGCAAACAGGCGGCGATGAAAACAGGCATTGTATATGGAAATAATAGCACTAAAACAGGCATGAGTAAGACTCCACCCATTCCTGCAAGTGTGAAGCTTTTCAATAAAGGATACAAGACAAGGAAAATTCCCACGAAAGCTGAAAATAGAAACAGGTCGAAAGCCAGCATACCGCCAATGTAAGTGGACACGCCCATCCCGCCACGAAACTTAAAGATGACTGGAAACACGTGTCCTAAAGTTACGGCGAAAAGCACCAGTAGTGCTATGAACGCATCAAAACCGAGCGATTTAGCAACGATAACAGCCAGTGCACCTTTTAATGCATCTCCAATAAAGGTCGCAATGAAAGCTTTCTTACCTAAAATCCGCCCTGCATTGCGAGCTCCGGGATTCCCACTGCCTTCTGTTCTAATGTTTTTCTTATAAAGGAAACGACTTATGATGGAGCCTGTCAACACATTGCCTAGCAAGTATGAACCAACAAATAAAAGAAGTAGTGTCATAATACATCCTTTTTGGAAATGATAGTTTTTTCTAGTGTAGCATCTTTCCCCATTAATGATATAGTCTTCAAAACGAGATTAGCTATATTTTCTACTTCAGCATGGTATACAATTGGGAAAACGAAAGGAGTGCATTTAATGCGCGAACTCCCACTCCGATTATTTACAGCATTTATCCTAGTTCTCGGTTTCGGTATCGCTTTTGGATATATCGCAACCGCTATCAGCAACAAATCGATAGTAAACTTCGACACTTCTATTATTGAATACGTTCAAGGACTGGAAGCTCCTTGGCTGACAACGATCATGATCGTGTTCACGTGGGGCGGATCCGCTTTTTTCGTCATGCCACTTGCGCTCATTGCGTTTTTCTATTTTTACTTTGTGAAACACCATAAACACCAAGCAATCTTGTTCATAGTCGTTATTTTTCTGACACCTATCTTGAATTTTCTACTAAAAATTTATTTCAAACGAGAGCGCCCTGAAATCTACCGTATCATGGACGCGAATGGTTTCAGCTTTCCAAGTGGGCATACGATGATGGCATTTAGTGCCTATGCGATCGTTGCGTATAGCATCAGTCGCAATGTGCAAACAGCATGGACTCGTGTGCTGCTGTTCTTATTCGCCGCCTTCATGATTAGTATGATTGGGATCAGTCGAATCTATCTCGGTGTCCATTATCCAAGCGATGTCGTCGGCGGAATTGCGGCGAGTGCTTTATGGGTTACAGTCGCAATCTCAGTTTATGCCTATTTCCAACACAAATATGAGAAAAAAATAAGCATGTTTCGCGTCGATGAGTGATGGGAAACGCTCTTGTTTTGATGTGTATGTGAATATTCTTTGTCCATGTATTACAAGCGCTTCAGTGCTTCATCCTCACTGAGCGTTTTTGGTACAAGTCCGCCAAGTTCAATATACGTTGTACGACCATTCGCTATTACAATAAAAATGTCCTTCGCCTTCGTAGGTAGGATATGGTCCACCCAACTGTTTTGATTGGAATAGAATTCCTTTATTTCCTTTTCGGCATATAAAGGGACTGGTGCAATGGCTGAAGCACGCAACTCTTTTTCCACTGCTTGTAATGCTTGAACTTTCGGGTCATTCTGGTCATGAATCTTTTGCAGCAAATCAATTACTTCGCCAAGTCCTATGAATACCACCCCGTAAATAGCAGAGGGTACAACCACACTTCCTAAACTAATAAACCCCATTCCATTTGGAAAGGAATAAGATAGTTGAACCAATAGGAGGAATCCTTGAAGAATACCCCAACTTATCGCAATCAGTCCGACGACTTTCAACACAAAACCGATGAGTGTGCGCCTGACAAATAACTCTTGCATTTCATCAACCCTTTCCCTATCCAAACTATTCTATTAACTATACGAACTGAGTCGTTAAAAGTTTCATATGAAGCTTTGATATAATGGAAGTAACGCAAAATGGGGGTGTTGTTTATGAATTTATTTACCGAACGAGTCATAGGAATTATCCAAGGTATCCCCGTCGGGCACGTCATGACTTATGGACAAGTTGCCGCGGCTGCGGGAAGTCCGCGTGGCGCAAGGCAAGTTGTCCGGGTACTCCACTCGATGAGTGCAAAGTATGAGCTACCTTGGCACCGAATCATCAATGCACAAGGCGGTATTTCTGCACCTGCCGACGTGGAAAGCAAGGGTCTTCACCAACGCGAGTTGCTTGAAATGGAAGGCATTACATTTAGTGCGGACGGTAAAGTTGATTTGACTGTTTACCGCTGGTTTCCTGATGACGCAGTGGACGGCTGAATAGCAATATTACTGTGATTCGGAGTGTGGAATAAAGACCGCTTGGCGCTCTGGGGATGCCTCTGGCCATGAGCGGATTGGTGCTTCGTATCCAGTCTCAGGGCTTCGGCTACCCCTTGTCGCGCTTGCGCTAGGGTGTCCCATTATTGAGAGTGATTTTAAGACGTATAGACTGAGATTATAATGAGATTACTATTTGATACTAATTTCATTGAAGAATGACTCACTAAAGGCTACAGGTCTTTTCCCCGATAACGAAATGTGCTTCCCTACATAGAGACCATCTAGCGAAAGCGCGACTTCGTGGTAGCCGGAGCGATAAGACTGATGGAGGGATATAGTTCAATCCCTCCCTGGGCTCACTTCCGGCTTACTGCGAGAGGCATCGAGGGCACTGAAAAAGTTCTTTTTTATAGTAAGAACTAGTTGATTGTAGTGAAGAGCGGCGACTCCAGCGCTAGCGTTGGGAGCACGAGGGAAGGATGCCTTAATTTCTGCAAAGAAAGCAGAAATACGGCAAATCGAACCCTTCGCTGTTCGATTGGCTGAAGCCGTGCCCGCGGAAAGCGTCCGCTCGGAACGGAAATCAACGGCATTGAAGGAAATCGGACTTTTTCGGTGGCTTCGGAGGCATCGACAAAGCGTCGGATCGGTATTAGGAGGATTTCTAATCCATTCCCTATGTATTGCGACTGTTGTTAATCGCATTCTCTCAGTTTATAATCTATTGGTAGAGGGTAAAGTCATTACATAGTTTACCTCTTCAATAAAGTTAAGAAGAGACAGGGGATTGAATGAAGTGTTAAAAGACTTCAAAGAATTTGCATTTAAAGGCAATGTGTTCGACCTTGCCATCGCAGTTGTAATTGGTGCTGCATTTGGAAAAATCGTGTCCTCACTCGTAGAACATATTATTACACCATTAATCGGACTAATTTCAGGCGGCATTGACTTCTCCGGACTAAGCTATACTTTCCTCGATACTAAAATTATGTACGGGATGTTCATTCAAACCGTCATTGATTTCCTTATTGTTGCATTTGCTATCTTTATGGTCATTCGTTTGCTTATGAAATTCAAGCGTAAAGAAGAGCCAATCGTTGATGATGCACCAATCGACGCTAAAGAAGCACTTCTAGAGGAAATTCGAGACTTGTTAAAAGAAGGAAAAACACTTTAATATTCAACTAAAAAGAGGGCAATCCCAGCGATGGGATTGCCCCTTTTTTTATTCCGAAAAAAGTAGCTTAGTTACTACGCCTGTCATCTCGACTTAATCGACCGTTACAGAAAGACTTTTGACCACAACGGATGGCGAACCGTAGCCGCCTGGCTTGAATTCCAAGTCTGAACCTGTCTCTTCGATGTCTTTCATATAATCGAAGAAGTTTCCGGCAATTGTCATCTGTTTAACAGCGGATGCAATATGCCCATCTTTAATATAGAAGCCTGTTGCAGCGAGGGAGAAGTCGCCTGAGACTGTACTCGCTCCGGAATGAAGGCCTGACAAGCCTGTGATCAAAACGCCTTCTTGTGTAGATGCAATCATTTCTTCCTTGCTCTTCGTACCTGATGCAATATACAAATTTTGTGGAGCGACTGTCAGTGTACTTTTGTAGGATGATTTACGTGCATGTCCGGTCGTTTCGACACCATCTTTTTTCGCCGTTTTCCGGTTATGAAGCAATGTTTCTAGTGTCCCATTCGTGACGATTGCACGTTTTTTAGTCGCAACGCCTTCTCCGTCAAAGTTCGAACCGGCAATCGCGTCTGGATGTGTTGGATCATCTAGTAACGTGAAATGAGCAGACGCAATCTGTTCCCCAACTTTCCCGTTTAATAATGACTGACCCATCTGTGTGTTCTCAGCCGAAAAGATTGGTGTGAACGCGGCGAGTAGCGATGCAGATGCATCGTGGCGCAGGATAACCTTGTACTTCTTGGCTGGAATTGATTGTTCACCCAGATTTGATAGTGCTTCTTCCGCCACTTCTTTCGCAATTGCGTCGGCGTCAAGTTCATTGAAATCACGCGTCATTTTACTAAAGCTTCCCGTTTTCATTTCTTCCCCTTCTTTAACGACTGCGGAAATGAAGATAATGAGTCCATTCTGCTTTTCATTCAACATTAGGCCTTTGTTGTTCGCCATTACGCGCTCCGCCGAAAACTCTTGCAACGCACAGTAGTTGAGCGTGACAATTCGTGAATCATATGCAAAAACTTTCTTTTCGATTGACTTGATGAGTTCAATCTTTTCAAGGGTAGGAACCTGTGCGAGCGCTTCACTATAGAAATCATGCGCTGCATACGTTTCACTGCCTTCGAATATGTCCGTTCCGTCGTCTTCATCAAGAACATCCGCATTGGCTTTGGCGCTGTTTATCAAAAATCCGATTGACGCTTCTTCAATTTTTTCTGTATAAGCGTATCCCATTTTACCATTATAGAGTCCACGTAAACCAAGGCCGCCTTCTTCAGACGTCTCGTAACTGTCAATTTCTCCTTTGAAAATCATGACCTGAAACGACTCGGACTTCTCATAATAAACTTCAGCTTCTTTAAAACCTGCGTTCATAGCTTCAGCTAACAGTTTCTTTTGAAATTCATTAATCGTCATCAATTACTCCCCCTTTGTCCCGCCGACGGTAATTTCACTGATACGAATCATGGGCTGGCCAACGTTGACCGGCAAACTTCCACTTATCGACCCACACATTCCTGCGCCATGTGCAAGATTATTACCAACCATGTCAACGAGCTGCAGTGTTTTTGCGCCGTTTCCAATTAATGTTGCGCCACGTACTGGTCGGTCAATTTTTCCATTCTTCACTAGATAAGCCTCGGCCACGGCAAAATTATAGTCACCAGTAGCCGGGTTCACTTGGCCACCGCCCATATATTTTGCATAAATACCGTGTTCGGTCGATGCGATAATTTCTTCGGGAGTCGATTTACCTGAAGCAATATAGGTATTCGTCATACGGGATGTCGGACTAAAGCGGTATGATTGACGGCGTGAAGAACCTGTTGCTTCGGTATTCATGCGACGCGCATTGAATTTATCGACGAGATAGCCTTTGAGAATACCGTCTTCAATTAAGACATTCTTTTGTGTCTTTTCACCCTCATCGTCAATATTGAGCGACCCCCACTCATTTGGCAGTGTTCCGTCATCGATGTACGTTACGATATCCGGAGCGACTTTTTCACCAATTCGATTTGCAAAAACGGAATTGTTTTTCGCAACGGCTGTCGCTTCAAGTCCATGCCCACATGCTTCGTGAAAAATGACCCCGCCGAATTCATTGTCAATGATGACAGGAAACTTTCCGCTCGGACATTCATCCGCTTCAAGCATCGTCACCGCAATGCGCGCAGCTTCACCCGCGTAATGAGTAAGGTCAAGGTTTTCGATAAATTCAAAACCGGCATGTGCACCCGGACCGTAGAAACCAGTTTGCAATTCAATACCGTCTGATGCAGTTGCCTGAATAGCAAGCCTGCTATAGACACGTGTGTCTTCAACAAATTTCCCTTCCGAGTTTGCAATGAGAACGTTCTGTTGCTCGTCAATATATCGAAGTTCTACCTGCTTAATGCGTTCATCGTAATTTCTAGCAATTTCATTGGCTTTTTTCATGACTGCTGCTTTCCGTGCATGCTCCACAGTTTGCGGCATTTGGGCAATTTTATGGATCGCTTCAAACTTCTCTTTCTGAAGCGGGTGAATTGTTCCGCTGCCCCCACCTTTGATGGCAAGTGCTGCCCGTTTCGCCGCATTAATTAATCCTTCTTCTGAGAAATCGGTCGTGTACGTATAGATACTCTGCAGACCTGAAAAGATACGTATCCCAATACCGAAGTCTCGGCCAGAAATACTTTTTTCTATCTTTCCACCCTGCAACTCCATTACGTTAGACAATTTGTCTTCTATGAACACTTCCGAAAAGTCGCCGCCTGTAGAAAGTGCGGCTTCTAACACGTTTTCAATCGTTGACTGCTTGATCATATCCCCATTCCCCCTTCACTATCTGATTATATCGAATACTCTACCGAATGGTAATGTTTTCATTGGTAATTCAGTAAATTTGCGGACTTTCTATTGTCACAAGATAATAAGAACTTCTGATTCAATCCCTCTTGCTCAACAACCTCGTCACAATTAGTAGCAGTTCAATTGGGATATCATTGCCCACCCATCAACCCAGTGGTATAATAGAGGTAGGATTTATTGTATAAAAGGAGTGATAGCCAATGTTTTTCGTATACATTCTAATCGCACTGTTTACATTTGTAATCGTAGGGAATATCGCTGGTCTCGTTCGTACATTCAGCAACCATAATTAATTACATGCAAAAGCCCTCCGATGATGGAGGGCTTTTTGTTTGGTAATTTAGCATTTCCACGAGACAACATTCGGACAAGTCTCTGACTATCTCGTTAAAAAAAGAGCGATTAAGCTGTAATATCCCGTTTAATGAACGTCGTATAGCTGATAAACAGGAATATTACAACATACACTGCAAGAACGGCGAGTGAAAATTGCATCGTAATGCCCTCTACAATTTGAAAGTCTGTTTCATGAATCGTCAAATCCATATGTGTGAAGACGATGTATTTCACGACTTCGTATTTTGCTAAAAGTACGACCAATGTCGAGCCCATGAAGTAGATGAACAGCGATAGTCCAATTGCGAGTGAGCTAGAACGGAATACGCTACCAATCATGAACGCAAATGTTGCCGTTACGAAAACATTCCCGAATGATAGTAACAACATATAAAGCCCTTTACCCCAAACCGATACTTCTACAACTTCCTTCCCGTTCCAAACAAGTTCTGCACCATTGCCTGATTGGTATAAGAGAAACGCGCCAAGCGTGGAAACGATAAATCCGAGTAACATAAGAAAAATGCCAAATAATATGACCGTCGTGTATTTGGACGTTAAGATTTTCCATCTTTTGACGGGGCGGGATAACAGCATCTTTATCGTTCCTTGCGTAAATTCAGATGCAACAATTCCTGCTGCAACAATAACCGTCAGCAAAACAACGATGGCTCCGACGATCGTACTTGAATTCATAATCATACTTTCCCGGCTATTACCGTCTAGCGGTTCGATTGAATTTGCCAAGCGGTATTCAAGAATCTTCTTATTCTTTTCAATTCGCTTTCGGTCGCTTTCTGATAGACCCGGACTGCTTAGATCTTGTTCTGCATAGGTTAGTTCGCTCTGTACATTTGTTTTCCAATCTTGCTCCTCGTAATCATTCACCGAATCGATCCATTTCGTTAGACCGAACATTCCTAAAATCGCCAACACGAGTAGGCCAGTCATAATCCAAGTCGCTTTTTTACTCCATAATTTCATCCATTCATTTTGTATGAGCTTCAGCAATCTGGCCACCTCCAGTCATTTCTAGGAATTGATCTTCCAGTGTTTTGCGATGCGGCTGGACTGCAAACAATTGAATTTCCTGTGCCATCATCTGCTGGATAAGTCCTGGTATCTGCGTTTTTTCTGCATTAATGATAAATCCGCCATTCAGTGGTTCAATTGTAAATCCGCCCGCAATTAGCAAAGCTTCAGCAGTTTCTGTCGGAAATGCTTCAATATAGTAATGAGATTCTTGCTCATTCGACACATCTCGGATATCAACCAGTTTCCCGTTCTGAATGACTGCAATCCGATCACACATAAGTTCAATTTCCGATAGCATATGGCTTGAAACAAAAACAGAAACGCCTTCTGTTTCCGCAATTACTTTTAGATGCGTCCGGAACTCGCGAATTCCTGCGGGATCGAGTCCATTTGTCGGCTCATCGAGAATCAGAAACTTCGGATTGTGTAAAAGTGCCTGTGCCAATCCGAGTCGCTGCCTCATTCCAAGTGAATAGGTTGATACTTTTTCATGAATTCGATTTTGCATACCTACCTTATTAACGACTTCATTAATCCGCTCTTTTGTCACACCGTCATGCATACGCGCAAAGTGCAATAAGTTTTTGTAACCCGACATGAATTTGTACATTTCCGGATTCTCTACAATGACTCCGACCTTCGATAGGCCTTCTTCAAAATCATCAGCTAGTAATTTACCGTCAATGACGATATCCCCGCCCGATGGCTTCATGAGACCAACCATCATACGAATTGTCGTCGTTTTCCCAGCTCCGTTTGGTCCGAGGAACCCTGTAATTTGTCCAGGATACAACGATAGACTCAAGTTGTCGATAATCTTTTTTCTACCGATTGTTTTCGATAAATTCTTTAATTCTACTACTGGTTTCATCCCCACATCACCCTTTCTTTTTGAACAGTGACACCATCCATGAGGTGGCATCTTTCCCGTAAGTATTCCGGATTTCGTCAACCGCTTCATGCGCGATTATACGTCCCCCTCTTAGTACTACGATTTCATCGAGCAATGGTTCCACTTCTTTTATTTCATGTGTCGACATTAAAATGGTTTGGCGCTCAGTATCAGTGAAACGGATCAGGCCTTTCGCGATGTCATCACGCACCATCGGATCGAGGCCGGAGAAGGGTTCATCCAACAAATAGTAATCCGCTTCACGTCCAAGCGTCACCGCAATTTTGACACGTCCCCGGTTCCCTTTGGACAAATGTTTTATTTTAGAATCGAGTGAAAGATTTAAAAATTGCGCAATCTCCTTCGCTTTCACCAAGTTAAAATCGGTAAACTGCGACTCATAATATTCGATGAGCTGACCCACAGTGAAATACGGATAGAACAGGTCCGCGTCCGGCATATAAGCGATAGTGGATGCCACCCTTCGCGTAATATGACTTCCGCTTAACACAGCACTTCCAGAATCAGGTGTCACTAATCCAGCAATCATTTTCAACAGCGTTGTTTTCCCGCTTCCATTCTCCCCAACAAGTCCGATTATTTTTCCTTGCGGCAGGGAAAGCGTAAGACCGTCAAGCGCTTTTCGTCTGCCATACTTTTTCGATATATTTCTAAGCTCAATCATCTTTTCCACCCCTTTCCTGTAGGTGCTGCAGCATTTCTGAGGTCGTAAAACCAAGTGCTTCAACATTTTGAATGAATGACGCCACAAGCTGTTCCTTCATTTCATTACGAAGCATGGCTATTTTCACTTCATCTTCCGTGACGAAAGATCCTTGCCCTCTCTTCGTTTCGGTGATTTCCATTTGCTCCAGCTCCTTATAGACGCGCTGCATCGTATTGGCATTCACACCAGCTTCAATGGCATACTCACGAACAGACGGCAATTTCTCCCCTGGCTTCAACGTTCTTCGGATGATATCTCCCGTTATCAGGTCGATGAGCTGTTGGTAAATCGGTTTGTCTGGAAGAAAATTAATGCCCATTGTTACAACCTCACTTTCTTTTCGAATAACATGGACCCGAAAACGAAATAGAATACCGTCAGCAAAACGTATAATACAATACTGCCGATTGTTAAAATCGTTCCGCTTGGGACAATGTAATTGTTAAACATTAGTAGATTCATCTCCTGAATCGAGCCATACATTGGCCCCATATCCTTGACCGTTTGGAACACCTCCGTGAACCAGACAAATCCCCATCCAATAATCCAAATGTTGACCAAGATAATGATGACAACAATCGAGAACAAGCCTATCCGTGAACGAAACACCTGGTAAATCGACCAGAAGAAAAACACGAGTGCCATGCCATAGAGGGCGTTCATCATAATGACAGCGCCCACACTAAGCGATAAAAGCAGATTGTCTACAACGGACACCGTTCCACCGTCCGCGTAATAAGTAATTCCAGCAATCATTCCGCATAGTACGAGCGAACAGCCTACCGTCAAGCTAATTAGTAAAAACTTTGCACCCACCAGCTGCCGCATCGATGCTGGGGAATGAAGCCAAATAGCCAGATGTCCCATTTCCTTTCCAAGACTATCAATTAGCAAGGTCACCGCCATAACCAAGTGGAGTATGAAACAAAGTCCAATCATCGGTTGAAGAGAAGCGAAAAGGTCCTCTGGCAACCCAAAAACCAGGTGATCCACACCCCAGAATAGGATTAGACTATTGATAAAAATATAGAAAACAAGTCTCCATCTCATCTGCACCCATTCTTTTTGCACTAACCCTCTCCATCTTTTCATAAGCTTTACAACCTCACTTTCTTCTCGAACAGAACAGCTGCTACGATGAACAAAGCGACTGTACAAAAAACATTGAATAGAATTTCACCTGAGTAAAATAGTGTCTCCATATGTTCAAAGTAAATGAACTCCACATTAAGTAACGGATTTTTGAGTTTCATAACATCAATAGGTCCAATCGACACCAGCTTCTGATAAAAATCGGAAAGGGTGAATAGACTATAGATTCGAGATGAAATGAAGATCAAAATGATAGTAGCCACTATTGAATATCCCTTTAAAAAGGGTTTCATCAGACGATCAATGACCCAGAAGAAAAATCCGACACTCATGAAAATGAACGAAACCGCAAAAACCAGTACGATGAAAATACTTCCAAAGAAAAACAAATCGTTGAATGTAATTGTTGCAGATTTGAATAATGCGTATTGTACCGCAAGAACGATTGTAGAAATTAGCAGTCCTACTGCGCCAATAAGGGATCCCAACAATGCTTTTGCGCCAACCAGTTTATAAATAGATGCTGTCGAATGAAGCCATACATCCGGACGCTTCATTTCCCTTTCCAGCATCGTAGACAATGCAATCACCGGAGCGAACGCACTTGCAATCGCCCATAGAAAACAGATAACAAGCGCGACTTCAAAAACATGTACTTCGGATCCCAAAAATCTGGTTATCAATAGCGGAAAAAATGACATGACAAGGGTTCCGAACAATGCACTAACGAGTAACGCCCACTTCATCGTTATCCACTCTTTTTTCACTAACCCATTCCACTGCTTCATAAGCTTTCCTCCTTAATGTATCGGTGTATTAGTTACATAGTACACTGTATGCGATATAGTGTAAAGATATTCGTTTGATTAATGAGTTAACTTCATAATTGAAGATTTTTTATGAAATCCGAACAAGGTTGATTTATACTCCAGGCGGACGCTTTCCGCGGGCACGGCTTCAATCTCCTCGTCACTTCGTTCCTGCGGGGCTTTCCGCTCGCGCTGTTCCCGCAGGAGTCGCCGCCTTACGTTACAATCAACGGAACTCATCCATGCAAACGAATAATCGATTAAGAAATCTTGTTAATATTAGTTTTTGCAATTAAAATAAGAAACAATGAAATTGACTCTGATAGGAAAAATTGAATACTTTTACCGATTTCAATAAGAGTTACTTATGTCTGGTAGTCCAAAATGAGGAATGGTGCCGCGGTTGAATGAGGGCTATACTAAAGTTACAACGTTCAAAGGAGTGATGAATCATGAGTTCGTTTTTAACAGGCATTGATCATATCCAAATTGCAGCGCCACCCGGTTCTGAGGATGCAGCTCGGACGTTTTATGGAGACCTTCTTGGCATGCAGGAAATCCCAAAACCGGAAAACTTGAAGGCACGCGGCGGTTGCTGGTTCCAGTGTGGTTCACACGAAGTGCACATCGGCATTCAGCAGGACTTCATCCCTGCCAAAAAAGCGCACCCCGGTTTTACAGTGAATGCACTTGATCAGTTAAAATCGCGATTGGAAGAAGCTAGTTACATCATTAGCGAAGAGCCCCCAATCGAAGGCCGTTCTCGCTTTTTCACACAGGATCCTTTTGGCAATCGGCTTGAATTTTTGGCATTTGAATGAAACCTATTGAGTGTTCGAATTTTGCTCCATTATGTGGTGGGATGCATTACCTGCATCCCGTTGCTTCAAGAATAAGGAGATTTTCTCACGGATTTTTTGTTTGCCATGATTGTCTGTCGAATTACCTCAACAACCATGGATTATCTATCAGGCTTCGATAATTTCTGTTTCCTTCACATCCAATCGTTCCAATTCATGATTCAATTCATCATATTTTCTCGCAAGCCGATCCTGTACTTTGCGCACTTCTTGAAGCACATCATTCAACTTACTTTTCGCATCCGTAATGCGTGAATGAACCATCCAGTCCGAAAATATATTATCAAAAAACAGATCGGTGAATGTGAAAATATCCTTTTTATTTACTATGAATGATTCAGTCGCAGCATTCTGAACGTCCATCAATTCTGTTTCATAATGGCGAAGTGCACGTTGCGCGCGGTGGACGAGGTCGTCGGAACTGTTAATTTCGGAATACTTGAGCGCTGATACAATCAAACCGCCGCCAAGAAATGTGTCCCAAACCGACATTCCTTCCGCTGATTCAAGCTTATCTAGCGCCGCATCAAGTGCACGGCTAGCCTTTTGACCGGCATCGCGGGCTTCGTCGATTTCGCGGCACAGCGAACGCACCCTTACCCGGTCATCCGCAATTTTTTGCAGTGTACTATTTGCAACGGAATCATTGTGCCGAATCCATGTCTCCTTTTCCTTTATAAAATCTGCCCAGTCTTCATCTATATAAGTGAAAGCTGGATTTTTCATGTCTTCACGCAGTTGTTTGGCTTCCGCCTCTAAATCCGTCACTACTTTTTCAGCCTCATTGTATTGCAATTCAGCCTCAGCAGCTTCTGAAATTTCCTTTTCCATTTTTTCATCCCATGTGCCCGTCCACTCACTAATCTTATTCATGAAAGAAAACTTTCCGAGTTTCACAACATCCTGTTGTTCTTTTGTCAGCTGTTTGTAGGATTTATCACGCATTGCAATGGCTTCTGATAATTGCAACTCAGCCCCGTCCAACCGCCGTTTGATCCGATTGCGTTGCGACCGTCGCGTTGCTAGTTCCAATTGCCGTTCGTGAATATCTTGTCTCATCAAAACCACCCCTTTCTTTGTTATACGGAAATCTGAGGGGGAAGTTTCATTCTCTCGCAATAAATTGTCCACATGTGCATAATTAATATTTTTCACTATTACAACTTATCCACACCCAAGTACTTGATTTTAATCAATGTTTATCCACAATCAAAGGGATATGATAGAAATGGAGGTGTACCTTATTATGAAAAAACAACTAACAATTGCACTTACCCTTATACTTGTCCTCACCGCGTGCGGAAATGAATCTACCATTTCTACATTGTCTTACCCGGTACCTGACCAAGAGATGCATGCATCCGAGGAAGGTTTATCACTTACGCTTGAAGAAGATACTTACCTCGGATCACCATCTGTTATCAAGACAGTCGTGCAAAATGCCACTTCATCCGACTATCAATTGGGTGAGTTTTATCATATTGAAGTAAATAAAGATGGCCAGTGGTTTATCATTACTTATTCAGATGCTGTGTTCTTAAAGAATCCGTCCTTCAAAGACTATGGAAATGTGTTGTCAGCCGGCAGCAAAGCACGCCAGACTTTTTCGGTCGATGCGCTTGGCGTGACGCTGATTCCAGGCGAATACCGTCTTGTGAAAACATTTTTATCGCTTGGCGAGCCGTTGTACGAGTTGTCTGTCGCTGTACCATTCACTGTAGAATGAAAAAACCTGAACAAAGCAAATGAGCTTTGTTCAGGTTTCTTTTATTTAGCCCCAGACTTCTTTCGCTACGTCTACAATGAATTTCAATTTCTCCCATTGCTGTTCTTCTGTCAATTTGTTGCCGTGATGCGTTGAAGCAAATCCGCATTGTGGGCTCAAGCACAGCTGTTCAAGTGGCACGTATTGCGCCGCTTCTTGAATGCGCGCGATAACCGCATCTTTGTCTTCTACTTCTCCATTTTTCGATGTAACAACACCCAGCACGACTTTTGCTCCACCATTTGGAACATGATCTAACGGTTTAAAGTCTCCTGAACGTTCGTCGTCATATTCCAAGAAGAAGCCATCCACTTTTTCTTTTGCAAGGAGCGTTGGCGCAATCAATGCATAGCTTCCTTCAAACGCCCATGTCGATTGGTAGTTCCCGCGGCATAAGTGAGTTGTTACGACTAAATCTTCTGGTTTATCTTCCAGCACACCATTAATGATACGTAATGCAAGGTCAATTAGTTGCTCCCTTGAATAGTCTCCATCTTTGAATGGATGATCTGGTGCGGAAAGACCGGCAATATGCACATCATCCAACTGTAAATAACGTACACCCGCTTTGTAAAATGCATTCAGTGCATCTTTATACGCCTGAATGATATCGTTTGCGTATTCTTCAATATCCGGGTAAATGTCACTATTACGAATTCCGACATTAAAGAGTTGATTTGGGCTCGGAATCGTTTGTTTCACAACAGCACGACCGCCAACGATTTCATTAAGCTCAACAAAGTCTTGAATGAATGGATGATTAGGGTTAAATGAAATCTTACCTGTGTTGCGAACGTCGTATTTTTCAGTTTCAACCCCGTCAAATGTGTAACCTTTCTCAGGTACAAATCCTTCAATTCCATTCAGATGCTCCAAGAAGTCCAAATGCCACCATGTACGTCTAAATTCACCATCTGTTACAAGTTCCAAACCAACTTCAATTTGCTTATCAACCACCCGTTTAATTTCCTGTGTTTCTACTTCTCGTAATTGTTGTGCAGTAATTGTGCCTTCTTTAAAGTCTTTGCGCGCTTTATGCAAGTTATCCGGTCGTAGTAAACTTCCAACATGGTCCGCTCTGAATGGTGCTTTCGTTAGTGTTGTCGCTTGATTTGTCATAGTAAATTCCTTCTTTCTGTTTTTTAGTGGTTTTTGATTTTATCCGAACAGGACGCGAATGAGCGAACTCTTTTTCTATTCTTTCGGCAGTATCGCGTATGAGCGGGTTATTTTTCTTTTCTTACGACAGTACCGCATATGAGCGGGTTATTTTTCTTTTCTTACGACAGTTCCGCGTATGAGCGGGCTTTATTTATTTTCTAACGACAGTACCGCGTATGAGCGGGTTATTTCCCTCCTCTTTCGGCAGTCGCGCGTATGAGCGGACTGGAAATCCGGATGCTTTTTCTGGCTTCGGAACGATGTTAAAAACGACTGAGTTTTTTTGAGGGCACTTTATCTAAGTTATTTGATAACTCAATTTGATTGGTGTCTTGTTCAAAAACATAATAATTCTCCCTTCATATATTGAAGGTAACTTTGGTCTCCAGAAAGAACAAAAAACCTCTTCTAAATTTCAAGAAGAGGTTTTGGCGAATTCGCTATTTGCTCTTCTCATCTCCAAGCAGTAAGCATTACACTTACGCTTCTGGAATTAGCACAGTACTTAAAAAGTCTGTTGCTGAGGTATCATCGGGCCAGTCCCTACACCTCTCTGGATAAGAAAGTTACGTATTTAGTTGTTAACCAGTACAATACGCGACTTCAAATAGAATGTCAATACAGAATATACAAAACATTTTATTTATGTCTTTTTCCCTAGACAAATAAGGCAAACAAAAAAGCTAGGATGTACAACTTTTCCTAGCTACTGTTTCCCCTCATAGTCCGCCATTATTTTCTTTCTCACATAACTTAAATGTGTATACATCTGCTTGAACGACTCAAAAGGATCCCTTTTTTTCAACGCTTCATAGATTGCTAAGTGATGCTCAATCGTAATATCAGGCTCTCGATAGGTGATTAAGCTATCCGTTTTCTCGTGTGTGATAAGCAGTGAATCTATCATTCCTTCGACAACGGGATTATCGGCACTTTGTGCAATTAAAATGTGGAATTCCTTATCTATACGTCCATAATTACTATCTGAATTTTCTTGAATATCATCAATTGTTTCTTTGATTTTTTCAAGTTGCTCATCCGATATCTTTTCGGCGGCAATCGTAACAAGTCCCAACTCCAACGCCATGCGTGCTTCAATGATTGCAGGAACATTGTTAATTGATAACGCGAGCATTACCTTAAACGGATTACTTCCGACCCTATCATTTACAAACGTACCTCCGCGCGGCCTTCTCGTAATAATTTCCAAGGTCTCCAAAGAACTAAGCGCTTCCCGCAGAACAGGTCGGCTAACATCAAATTGTTCCATCAAATTCATTTCCGGAGGCAATTTATCACCCGGGTTTAGCTGCCCACTCATTAATAGCTGAACAATTTGTTCTAACACCTGTTGCGAGAGGGTGCTTCTCCGGACATTGTCCACTTTATATTCTTTCATTTCATCCCTCCTTTTCCTATGTTTACAAGTACACTTTATACGTCAACCCGACTTAGATATCTCTCGTAGATCAGTTTTGCTGTTAGGATGTCAAAAATAGAAACCCCTACCGATTTGAAAACGGTTACTTTTTGCTTCATCTCTTCACTTTCACCTTGTTGAACCAAGGTCCTGAGTTCGGGGATTGTCTCTTCGCTATGGCCAAACTTTCTTGCGTTAATCATTTCACCGCATTCGGAAAACGCTGCATGTGTATCTACAAATAGATGATCTGCTTCCTTGATAATTGAGTCAGGAATCTCTTGCATGAATGATTTGAATGCACCTGAACCTGCGAAATGCTTTCCAGTTAAATCAATTTGCGCATCGTAAGTAATAACCGGATTAGTTGATGTTGTCGTTGTAATAATAATTCGTGCCTCTTTTACAATGGTCGCAGGATCTGAACTATCAAATCGTATAGTTGGAAATTCCTTCTTCGCTTTCTCTATAAAGTAATCGAGTCTATCCTTACTACGATTATACACTAAAACACGCTTTACTGATCTTACAGCACATGCCGCTTGCAAATGACTCCACCCTTGATCCCCAGTACCTATTATGCCAATGGTCTCCGACTCATTAGATGCCAAGTATTTCATACCCAATCCACTTACAGCACCAGTCCGCATAGCAGTTATCGTTCGTGCATCCATGATCACAAGTGGTTTCATCGTCTTCCTTTCATTCAACAGGAAGATACCCCTCAAAGTAGCTTCACCGATTGCAGCATTGCCTGGAGCAATACCAATCAGCTTCGCCCCGTAATAATCTTCATAGAAGGAAGGCATTAATAGAGCTGAATTCTCGGAGTCATTGATGAATAATCGTTCTGGAACAAATGATTTCTTCTCTCCACCATTCACATAATAATCTTCTATTGTATCAATAATTTCTTTCATCGAAATAAGGTTTCTAATTTCATGATCATCAATAAAATGCATTTTTATCCCCCTCAAACCAGAATAGAGACCAACGTTTTCCGCTGGCCTATCCTACATTTTTTAATATAGTAAAACCCAGTCGATTTAAAATCACCTTACTAAACAAGGTCGTTTATTATCAAATTTCCAGTCTGGAATTAAATACTGCATGCCGATGGAGTCATCTCGAGCCCCAAGGTTTTGATCGATATAAAGTTTGTTTGCCTTTTCAATCTGTTCCATGTCAATTTCAACACCTAAGCCAGGCGCAGAGGGAACTTCAATTTTCCCACTTACAATCTGAAGCGGTTCCTTCGTTAACCGTTGACCATCTTGCCAAATCCAATGCGTATCAATCGCTGTGATTTTTCCAGGTGCAGCTGCTGCAACATGTGTGAACATTGCAAGAGAAATATCGAAATGATTATTTGAGTGTGAGCCCCACGTCAATCCCCAATCATTACACATTTGAGCGACACGGAC
Organism: Sporosarcina sp. Y1004; assembly: GCF_057669665.1. Taxonomy (NCBI): domain Bacteria; kingdom Bacillati; phylum Bacillota; class Bacilli; order Caryophanales; family Caryophanaceae; genus Sporosarcina; species Sporosarcina sp. Y1004. The sequence continues at coordinate 251,934 of NZ_JBYHFQ010000001.1, forward strand.
CGAACCTTGCATCGTCCAAAAATGTGGATCAGCCAACGGAATATCAACAGCATTAAGCTGAATTGCGTGGCCCATTTGTCTCCAGTCCGTCGCAATCATATTGGTGGCTGTTGGAAGTCCTGTAGCGCGGCGGAACTCTGCCATTGCTTCACGGGCAGAATAACCGGCTTCCGCTCCACATGGGTCTTCAGCATAAGCAAGTACATCATGTTGATTTTTACAAAGTCGAATCGCTTCTTCTAATGACCAGGCACCGTTTGGATCAAGTGTGATTCTTGCTTCAGGGAAACGTTTAGCAAGTGCAGTCACTGCTGCAATCTCTTCATCTCCAGATAGTACTCCGCCTTTTAGTTTAAAGTCATTAAAGCCATAGCGTTCATAGGCCGCCTCCGCAAGAGCAACAATCGATTCAGGCGTCAAAGCTTCTTCATGACGTAGTCTAAACCAATCATCTTTCGATTCCGTATCACTTAGATAAGGTAAATCCGTTTTGTTTCGATCACCTAGATAAAAAAGGTACCCAAGTATTTCTACACTATCGCGCTGCTGACCCTCACCAAGCAATTCAGCGACAGGTACATCTAGGAACTTCCCTAGTAAGTCTAGTAAAGCCGCTTCTATAGCCGTAACAACATGAATTGTCGTTCGCAGATCAAATGTTTGCGCACCGCGTCCGCCTGCATCCCTAGCTGCAAACTGTTGGCGAACTTTATTTAATATGGAGTTATATGTACCGATGGATTCACCAATTACGAATGGCTTTGAATCTTCTAACGTCTGGCGAATCGACTCCCCACCCGGTACTTCTCCTATCCCTTTATTCCCCTGACTATCTTCTAGAATAACAATATTCCTTGTAAAGTATGGGCTATGTGCACCACTCAGATTCAACAGCATACTGTCGTGACCCGCAACAGGAATGACAGTCATTTTCATAACTTGCGGAGCACTCGTTTTTTTCCCATTCGCATTAAAAGTATCAGTACTTTCCAATTTTTCACCAATTAACATTCATAATTCCCCCAGACTACTATTTTTCCTACCCCTCATGCTTATCTTTCTTTTGAAAAGGAAGGAGTTAAGCTTTTTATCGCATAACTCCTTCCTTTTCATCTTATTTTATAAATACTGTTTTGATTGACGTATAGAATTCTTTAGCTGCTTGCCCTTGTTCACGCGAATGGGAGCTAGATTGCTTCATGCCGCCGAAAGGAGCTTGCAGTTCAACCCCTGCGCTTTCCGCGTTGATGCGGACTAGACCAGCATCCATTTCATTGATGAATGAAAGCATATTACTAATCTTCGTCGTAAAGATTGACGCGCTTAACCCGTATTCTGAGTCATTTGCCACTTCTAACGCTTCTTCCATCGTATCAACTTTCATAAGTGCAAGAACCGGTCCAAAAATCTCTTCTTTTGCAAGCACCATTTTAGATGTTACGCCTTCGAATACAGTCGGCTCTACGTAGTACCCGTTCAATCCATCTTTTCCGGTTACTTCGTTTCCGCCAAATAGTAGCTTAGCTCCTTCATCTTTCCCTTTTTCAATATAGGAAAGGACCGTTTTCAGCTGCCCCTCGTTTACACTAGGGCCCATCCATGTACCTGCATCCATACCGTCTCCGACAGTAATTTCTGCAACTTTCTTAAGGAGTTTCTCTTTGAATTCATCATAGACGCCTTGCTGAACGATGACTCGGCTCGTCGCTGTGCATTTTTGACCAGATGATTTTAATCCACCACTAATTGTTGCTTCGACTGCCAAATCAAGATCTGCATCATTGGCAACAATGACAGGGTTTTTCCCACCCATTTCCAGTTGGTATTTAATGCCTCTATCAACAGCTGTCTGAGCCAGTGATTTCCCAACCGTATTCGACCCTGTAAACGTGATTGCATCAATGTTTTTGTTACTTGCCATTTCCGGACCGAGGAGTGAACCCGAACCCGTTACCATATTGACAACCCCTGCCGGAATCCCTGCATCATGCAAACACTCAATTACTTTTGCACATGTAATAGCCGTTTCGCTCGCGGGTTTAATAACAACTGCATTTCCATAAATTAAAGCCGGAGACATTTTCCAAAGAGGGATTGCCACCGGGAAGTTCCAAGGAGTAATCACTCCAACAACGCCAAGCGGGACTCTCGTTGTAAACATAAGTGCTTCGCTGTCTGTCGATGGAATTACGTCACCCACGGATCTCATCCCTTCACCAGCGTAGTAACGTAAAATGGCTACGCCGCGTGCAGTCTCGCCTTTTGCTTCTGGGAATGTCTTACCCATTTCTTGTGTCATCGCAGTTGCGATATCGTCAATGCGCTCTTCCATAATAGAAGCAGCTTTCAATAAGTAGTCGCCTCGAACGTTTCCAGTAAGTTTGCGCCATGCTTTTTGAGCTTGCCGTGCGGAAGTCGCGGCTTTGTCGAAATCATTACTTGAGGAGATTTGATAAGATCCTACGATTTCATCCTTACTAGCCGGATTTTTACTTTCCCCTGTCTTTCCTGTTTCTGATGCAACCCATTCGCCGTTAATATAATTTAAATACGTTTTTGTTGTTACTTCAGTTGTAGTAGTCATAATTGCCTCCTATTGTACTGTCTCTGCATGAGCAGGATATTTCTTCAATGCATTTTCAATAATTACTTTGAGTTCTTCATAATGCTCTTCTTCAACGGGAGCGATTGGTGCCCTAACATTCGTTGTAATAGGAAGACCAACAATTTGCATGCCTGCTTTGATTAAAGAAACCGCGTATCCTTTCTTCTGTTTACGGATACGATGAATTGGGAATATCACGTTTTCATATAGTTCATTCAATACTTCTTTGTTTCCACTTAGTAGCGCTTCATAATATTTCGCTGAAATATGTGGAATATAGTTTGAAATCGCTGATGAGTAAGAAGTGAATCCAAGGTTCACATATGCAGCCATCGTTACTTCTGCTAAAGGCATACCGTTGACCCATTCAAGTCGGTCCCCGATTAGATGTGTAAACTCGACATTCTTTTCCATATTTCCAATACCATCTTTATACCCTACCAATTGTGGCAGATTGCATAACTTTTGAAGGGTTTCGGCTTCAAAAATACAATTATCACGCTGATAAACGATTGCATTCAACTCCGTGCTTTTTATGATCTCGCTTAAATAATTGTAAATACCATCCTGTGAAGGTTCGATCAGATACGGCGGTAAAATCAAGTACCCTTCTGCTCCAAGCTCTTCAGAAATCTTCGCCTGCTCTAACGCGTGCTTAATGTTCCCACCAACACCCGTATATAGCGGAACTCTACCTTTTGTCTTTTCTACGGCAACTTCTACCATCGATCTGTATTCTTCGTTACTGATAGCATGGAATTCACCTGCTCCACACGCCACAAAAATGGAAGACAAACCTCCTTCGATTAAAAACTCGATATTCTTTCCTAATCCATGTAAATCCAATCTTCCTTCGGCATCCATTGGAGCGACTGGGAATCCTAAAATCCCTTTCGGCGCTTTTCTAATCTTTGTACTCATATGAACTCCACCCCTCTAAAATAATAATTTGTATTCCATATGTCTTATTGTAAGACAATAATAATAAGTTGTCAACTCAAACTTCAATATATTCAGATAAATTTGATTAAATTAAAGTTGAATATCTAAATGAGCATATTAATCGATTTCAGTTTAATAAAAATGGATAGCCCTAAATAGACTATCCATTGCATTCAAGTTTTTTCTCTCAGACTAATCAGTTGGTGGTTTATTTACTTTGCCTTTACTCCAGTTTTAATCAAGGTTGGTGGAATTTCCCCCTGCAACCCTGCAACGAGGTTAGTAGCCGCTAACATCGCCATTTTCATGCGTGTTTCATATGTTGCGGAGCCGATATGCGGCAAAGTGACAGCATTCTTCATGAAAAGCAATGGATTATCCAACATGACCGGCTCTTGAACATAGACATCTAGTCCCGCTGCATGAATTTCACCGGTTTTTAAAGCATGGATTAAGGCTTCTTCATCAACGATTTTCCCTCTTGAGCAATTGATAAAAATAGCAGTCTTTTTCATGAGAGCGAACTCTCTTTTCCCAATCATTTTTTCAGTCTCAGGAGTAAGTGGTGTCATTAAGCATACATAATCAGACTGCGCTAGGAGATCTTCCATCGAGCAGTATGTAGCTCCATACTTTTGCTCGGCTTCATCATTTCTGGATCGGTTGTGGTATAAAATGTCCATATCAAATCCAAAATGAGCCCTTTTTGCAACCGAAGACCCGATTTCTCCCATACCAATAATCCCCAATACCTTATGATGGACATCCAACCCAAACCACTTTTCTCCGAGATTCGATTCCCACTTCCCTGTCTTAACCATTTGATCTAACTCCGGCATCCTTCTAGCCGTGGACAAAATCAATCCCATAATCGTATCTGCGACTGTCTCGTTCAATACTTCTGGAGTGTTCGTAGCCATAATCCCTCTCTCATACAACTCAGACAAGTCAAGATTGTCATAGCCAACAGAAGTGTTGCACACCATTTTCAAATGTGGGGCCTTGTCTAGTAGACTCTTATCCACCTTTAATCCCGAACCTAGTATAGCGTGAGCGTCCTTCAGCTCCCGAAGGAATTCAGGATATGTTTCTGAACCGAAATTCTCAAAATAAACGATATCACAAGTCTTTTGAATAAAATCCAATACTTTTTGATCCACTTTCTTATAGACGATTACTTTGGGTTTCATAATTGTTTCCTCTTTTCATAAAGTATTGTTCCCATCTAAAGGTACTCCTACTGGTGCTTGCCAACTGATTAGTTCGTTAAATAGCCAAGCAGTCAGATGCCATATCTACTAACCTATTATCAGTTTAGAAAAAGTTAATGGCTAATTGCGCAGCGGACCAAATCGCTAAAATTGATGCTAGAGATAGAGAGATATTTTCAAACCAGTTATTTTTATGTTCACCCATCAAGTTTTTTTTGTTCGATAGGATTAATATTCCTATAGCGATTACAGGAAGTCCTACTATGTTTATTGCATTTACTCCAATCGTTAAGGCAATGAAACCCGGCATACCCGGAATAGACCAAATAAGTGGTGTAACTAACACAAAAATCATTACCCATTTAAACATAGGATCTTTATTATATTTCCCGCCGTATTTTTCTTTTCTTTCTTTATTAATAACGTAAAAGGCATCTACAATCAATCTTGGAAAACCAGTTGACTTCCCAACAATACTTGCAAACAATACCCCAAATACACCTATATAGAAAATGAGCCCGCCCATTTGTCCTAAAGAAAGTTTTAGTGCTAATGCTAAATCATCGATTGTTTTCACTTCGATTCCATTTGGCTTTAATATTTCTGCACCTACAACCCAAATAGCTAAGTTAATAACAATACATACACAGATAGCAAACAGTAGATCATTTCTTTGTAGCTTTAAGTGACTAGGCTTCGTCCAGCCCTTTTCTTTCATAAAATATGGATGAACAAAGTTAGAAATAGATCCTGCTACTGCCCCAATAATTGAAACCGCTACCAATAATGCTCCATGAACCCCAGTACCACCAGGGATACTGAACCCAAATGTCCCCTTAACAATTTGTCCCACATCTGGAGTTGCTGATATTGCTAGGTATAGGAAGGCGATTGTCATTAACGCCAGGATTACCTTCATTACACTTTCAATTGTATTATAAATATTTCTTCCAATAAGCATAAACACTAATCCCACTACCACAACTGAACATAGAAACGGTTGATTAATACGGGACAAATTGGATAATACTTCTCCCGCTCCCTTAATCATATATGCATTAAATAGATGACCCATGATTAGCGCATAACCAAACATAAAGTAACCAAAAAACGGATGTATACGTCCGTATCCTTCAAGAATTGTTAATCCCTCTGTGTTACAAAGCTGGAACCGGGCAATAATATTTACAATTAGAAATCGCAGTAATAATGACACGGCTAAAACCCACATTAAACTATATCCATATTCAGCTCCAGCGACTGATGAAGTCACCAAGTCACCTGCACCAAGCCATGTTAAAACGGCAAGGATTCCTGGACCATAAGATGTTTTAAGCTTCCTGATAAAACTCTGTTTCTTATTTATGGCCCCAGGAACTGCAACGGTAGATCCAGCAATGTTTGCTTGATTTTTCACTATATTGCCCCCATTCAAAAGTTAATGTATTCGCTTTCAATTTACTGAAGAAAAAGTACCATGATTATTTATAAGCACACTACTGTTTAAAACATTGTAAATTTTCAGATAATATAAACTATGATTATAATGAATTTAGGTTTAATGAAGCGCAATTTCAGCAGGAATCCAAGGAATCATTACATGCTGAATCTACATTTAATTGTAAGACAAATTAAACTATAAATCAATCATACTTAAAAGATGATTCAAATTTCCATAAAACCTCCGTGATGTCATTCTACCTCGACAATAATTTCAACTTCTACAGGTGTTCCTCCTGGAAGTGAAGATGCCCCGAATGAGATTCTACTGTGCCTCCCTGCATCACCAAATACTTCATTCGCCAAAACAGATACCGCATCCATGACCTCTGGTTGCTCAATAAAATTGGGTGTACTTACGACTTTTACATTCACAATTTTTTTAATACAATTTAGACTTCCTGTCAAATTACGTACTGTTGCTAAACAATTTACAAAGGCGATCTTAGCTGCGTCTTGCGCCTGTTCTATGAAATTGTTTCTCCCACAATTCCTCTATATTTCAAAACGCCATCTACCTTCGCTACGTTTCCAGATACAAAAATTAAATTACCCGTTTTAACTCCAGCTTCAAATATACGTTTATTTACTCGGACTGGGATTTTATATCCCATGCTTTACAGTTTTTCTTCGTAGTTCAAAAAGAACTTTATACCCCTTTTTATTTGGGATATTATTTTTACCTATTAGATCATCCTCTCTATTCATCTATATTTTATTAACTATCAGTTTTTTATATTGTAAGACAATTATACTGTTAAGTCAATTACATTTTTTTAACTTTACAGACCTTTCAAAAAACTCTTCATCTCACTCCACAAATTCCGACTTGCCATGCAGGAGCTGCTTCGAACAAACTCTAAGACTAAAGACATTCAAGCAAAGATAAGCTATTTTGATAAATTAAACAACAACTACTCTGTACTAAACAACGTTTCCTGCAAAATAGACAGCCCTCACGCAAAACTTCTCAACATTCCCAAAAAACTAAACAACACTTGCACCAAAAAGCCCACAACATTCTGTGGGCTTTTTTTTTGCAAACGTATAAGTGTTTCATTTCACTCCGCACTTGCCGATGTCCCCGACGCGCGGGGCCTGTTTAATTTCGAAGCTCAATCAATTATTTGCCTTCAAACTCTGTCAATGCTGCCAATAATGCTTTAATATATCCAATTGAATAGGCAAACCCCATACTCGAAGCTTTCCAGCCAATATTGGAATATGCCCATTTATCATTTGTATCCGCGACGTCTCCCGCAAATGTCGGTGTATGATCCGGATTAATACAACCGTTGTAACCAACCTTTCTGAGCTCGAGTAACAGTTTGAACATATTCAAATCACCGTCATCCAATAGTGCCTCTTCAAAAGCTCCCGCCGTAGGTAAACTTCCTCTGACATTTCGAAAATGGACTAAAAAGATTCTCTCTTTTCGGCCAAAATGATTGATTTCATCTAAAACTAAGGAAGATCCGCCTGCTTCCGCCCTTGTTCCGATACAATAAACTAATCCAACATTTTTATTCGGAAAGTCATCGATGATTTTATGTAGACCTAAACCTCCAAAAGGCGAATCCGGATGAGGTGTATCTGAAGGATGCATCGCGATTTTCACATCGCGCTCTTGGGCGGCTGGAACCAATTCTTTGTAAGCACTTTGAAAAGCACCCCACCATTTTTCAAGTTCTTCAAGGGTAGGGGTTTCTGTTTTTTCTTTCTGTAATCCTAAGCTCTCACCGCGTGATATCGCTCCCCCACGTTGAATGGCTTTATAAAACTTTGAACGTCCATAAAACACGTCGCCATCAAATCTCTGTCTGACAATCTCGATTCCAGCTTCCCCGAAAACCTTTACTGCATTAATGGAGTTCTCTAGTTCCTTTTCACTGCCTGGACGGTTTTGCATGAAATCCGCAGAAATATTAGGTAAAGTGACCCGATTGATATCCATTCCCCACGAGCGAATTCTTCTTTTTAACTGAACTAACTTATCAAGATCTGGAAAGCCTTGTTCCTTTACTCCCCCAAAAGAGTTCCCTACCCCAAAATCAATGCAATCTACGCCAAGTTGAGACATTTGTTGTAAATCTAAGTCCGTTAAATCCGTTGTATTTACTGTCACCGAAACTTTCATCCTCTTAATATCCCCCCTCTAAATTAGAGTATTTATTAATTACTTTTCTATCACCGTGCTTACAATTCACGAAAACAGATTTTGATAATTAATTAGACAATATCGTTTTTGTAATTGAGAGTTTCTAAGATCTAAGCTGTGAAATCATTGAACTAAATTTGCCGTTACTAGACAACAGCACTTAATTGTAAAGATGACAAGCTACTTGATGCTCATCTGTCACTTGTACCGTTTTCGGAATTTCTACCATGCATCTATCCATTGCGAATTGACATCTTGTATGGAAAACACACCCTGAAGGCGGGTTCATAGGTGACGGCAATTCACCTTTCAGTATAATTCTGTCCTTTTTCGTTTCAAATTTAGGAACAGGTACTGCTGATAAAAGAGCCTGTGTATAAGGATGCAATGGATCCGCAAATAAGACCTCAGTCGGTGCTTCTTCCACTAATTTTCCAAGGTACATGACACCAACCCGATCAGAAATATAACGAATAACGCTAATATCATGTGAAATGAAAAGATAACTTAATGATTTATCACGTTGAATCTTTTTCAGTAGATTTAGGATTTGGGATTGAATCGAAACGTCAAGAGCTGAAACAGGTTCATCCATAATTAAAATTTTTGGATTTAGAATTAAAGCCCTCGCAAGCCCAATCCTCTGTCTTTGTCCACCTGAAAATTCATGAGGATAGCGATAATAGTGTTCTAGTTGAAGACCAACTGTATCTAATATCTCCATTACTATTTCTGTTCTCTCTTTAGGCGTTCCGATATTATGGATCACTAAAGGTTCCTCCAATGTTTTCCCTATTCTTTTTCTTGGATTTAAAGAAGAATAAGGATCTTGGAAAACCATTTGAATGTCTTGTCGAACTTTCCTTAAATCCGAATTTGAGTAGTTGAAAATATTATCGCCATTATAAATGGCTTCTCCTTCAGTGGGTTCCGTCAATTTTAGAAGCGTACGGCCAGTTGTACTTTTCCCACAGCCCGACTCGCCAACGAGTCCATACGTTTCTCCCTTATATATGTTGAAAGAAACATCATTTACTGCCTGAACATATACTTTTTCCTTATTCAAGTTTAACAAGCCCTTTTTAATAGGGAAAAACTTTTTCAATTTTTTAATTTCCAGTAAAGGCTCTTTCGTTTTACTCTCTGTTAGTTCGATCTCTTCTTCAACTGTAAGTAAGGGCATCTGCCTTCACCTCCTGATTAGCAAGAATTTTTTCAAAGTGCCAACATTTCACTTTTTGCGAAGTCGTAAAGTCATAAATGGGTGGGGAGGAGGCAACGCATTGTTCATCTGCATGCGGACATCGTGCCGCAAATCGACATCCTTCAGGTACACGTGTGAGGGGCGGAACAGTTCCTTCAATCGTATGAAGAGGCGCAGACCGGTCTCCGTCTAACTGAGGAATTGATTTGATCAGGCCTTGCGTATAGGGATGCATTGGCCTCGTGAATAGCTCCTCAATACTTGCTTCTTCCACAATCTCGCCCAAATACATAACGACGACTCTAGAACATAACTCTGCCACTACACCTAGGTCATGCGTGATAAAAATGATGCCCATATCTAGTTTTTCATTTAAATCTTTCATTAAATCCAGAATCTGGGCCTGTATAGTAACGTCTAATGCCGTTGTAGGTTCATCAGCTATTAATAATCGGGGACGGCATGCGAGCGCTACTGCAATCATCGCCCTTTGCCTCATCCCACCTGAAAGATTATGCGGGTACTCATGCACTCTTTTTTCAGGTGATGGAATCCCAACCAATTTTAGTAGTTCTACCGATTGTGCTGCCGCAGCTTTTTTATTCACTTTTTGATGCAATATAATGGATTCGGAAATTTGACGGCCGATTGTATGGACTGGATTTAACGTACTAAGCGGATCCTGGAATATCATCGAAATTTCATTTCCCCGAATTTTGTTCATCTGCCTTTTATTGAGGGAAAGAAGATTCTTTCCCTGATAATTAACTTCTCCATCATATTCTACGTCCTGTTCATCAAATAACCTCAGAATGGACTGGGACATTACACTTTTTCCGCAGCCAGATTCACCTACTACTCCGACAATTTCTCCTTTATTGACACTAAAAGATACACCATTTACCGCTGTAACAGATCCCGTTTCCGTGTAAAAATGTGTTTTAAGATGATTAATCTCCAATAATGAATCAGTCATTACAAGCTTTCCCCCTTTCAACTTGTTTCGCTAGAACGTTTTTTTCTCTTAACTTTTTTATAATGTGGGTCCATGATATCTCTTAACCCATCGCCTAAAGAATTAAGGCCGATTACAGCTAAAATAATGAGTGTGCCTGGGAAAACAGTCATCCACCACCCGTTGAATATGACAAGTTTTCCATCATATAAAATATTCCCCCAACTTGGATTCGGCGCTGGAATCCCTGCACCAAGGAAACTTAGTGCGGCTTCTGTAATAATGGCATCCGCAAAAATGAAAGTTGCCTGAACAATTAATGGTGACAGGACGTTCGGTGCGATATGAAGCCAGATAATACGCGTAGAACTGGCTCCCTGCGCCATCATCGCTTCAATATACGTTTGTTCCCGGACAACGAGTGCCGCAGAACGTACAATACGGGCTACATATGGTGTGAAAACTATGCTTAATGCGATGATAACGTTTTCAACTTTCGGTCCTAAGGCAGCCATCAATGCAATCGCCAATAGAATTCCAGGAATCGCCATTAAGCCATCACATATACGCATTAAAATATTATCTAACGTTTTATAATAACTGGCATATAAACCGATTGTCAGTCCTATTGCTGCCGTTATTAATGAGATAGAGATTCCTACACCCAGTGATGAGCGGGCTCCATACATCATACGTGTTAACAAGTCTCGCCCGAAATTGTCAGTCCCTAATAAATGCGTAGCACTTGGCGCTTGAAGGCGGTCACTAACCACCATTTCAAAAGGGTTATAATTTACTAAGAAAGGACCTACTAGACTTAATAGCACTAAAAAGACAAGTACGATTAATCCGATCATCATGGAGTAATTGGAAAAAAATCGTCTTTTGAGAAGTTGCTGTTGCTCTTTTTTTAACTTTCTTCTTGTTTCAGATAACGTTAATGTACTTCCTATGCCCTCCATAATATGCCTCCTAACACTTGGGAATCAATTCTGTAATAAATTTCATTTACTGATTTAAACTAGCTAAGAATAAGTATAATCCGATAGGTTATTTTTCTTCCAATCTTACACGCGGATCAATTACCCCATAAAGGATATCGATAACTAAGTTAATCATTACATAGACAAATGTTACGAATAGCACGATTCCTTGAATAACTGTATAATCCCGACGTTCAACCGAGTTAATAATCAGCGAACCTATACCAGGTATATTGAAAATCGTTTCAGTAACAACCGCTCCCGTTACCAAGCCTCCGAAAGTTATCCCGATAACTGTAAGGATTGGAAGGAAGGCATTCTGTAATGCGTGATTGTAAATAACCTTTCTCTCCACAACGCCTTTGGAACGAGCCATCTTAATGTAGTTCGTATTTAACACTTCCAGCATAGAAGATCGTGTCATACGGGCAATCAAAGCTGCTTGAATAGTTCCCAAAGAAATTGCCGGCATAATTAAATACTTCAGGTGGTTCCATAACCCACTATCCAGTGGTCGGTAGCCCGCTATAGGCAACCATTGCAGCTGTACACCAATTATCAATACTAAAAATAAAGCGAGTAAAAAGCTTGGGATTGCCATTCCTAGTAATGAAATCCCCATAACAGTTTGGTCTGTTGCAGTTCCTCTTTTAATGGCTGCAACAATTCCAAGGGGAATCGCAATACATAACGCAATGATTTCAGCTAAAATAGCGAGCGACAATGTCGGTCCAATATGAGTCTTAATCGCTTCATTAACTGACATATTCATGTGATAGGATTCACCTAAATCACCAACTACCGCCTTTTTTATCCAATTAAAATATTGCTCGTAAATGGGTATATCTAATCCCAGTCGAGTCCTGGCTTCCGCAAGCTGTTCCTCCGTTGCTTCTTCGCCCAACATGAATGATGTTGGATCTCCCGGGGTGATATGTATGATTGAAAATATAACAATTGATACAACAAACAATACAGGAATTAAGGACAACAACCGTTTAATAATATAAGCCCGCATCTAGATTACCTCCTGTTAAATCAAGCGATAGTTTATGAATTGATCTAATTTCATAATTAATTTAAAGAGTAATAATTCCTTGAAATAACAACGCCGTGTTTTATAAATAACACGGCGTTATCTTGTGCAAAAAGTTATTTAGAATTTGCAACGTTCCAGTAAATAAGTCCATCTAAATCTTCTAATTGTGAGACCGATTTACGCGATGCATAAATCATATCTCCATCTCCTATTTTTACAGCGGGCCTATAATCCAAGAACCAAGACTGTAATTCGTCATAAATCACATGGGCATCTTCTAATGATGGTGCCCGGCGGATTTTATTTGTTATTACATCTAATTCAGGGCTATCTGTCCAGCCATAATAGTCTTTTCTTGCCCATGCAAGAGAAGTTGGTTCTGATTTCCCTTTATTCGCAAGAACAGTAATGTCATAGGCACTCGGATCGTTAGCACGCTCCGTATATGTTGGCCAATCTAAAACATCTAATTTTACGTTAACCCCTATATTTTTTAATTGCTCTTGCACAACAATCGCGGCATTGAACATAGGTTCTAAATCTCTTGATGTCAATAATCTAATTTCCTCGCCATTATAACCAGCTTCTTCGAACAATTTTTTTGATAGTTCTACGTCTTGGATACCATATTCTTCTTTACCAACATCGGTAATCCATTGATTTCCATCAATTTCCAACATCACATATTGGTTTGCATTGTAATAATCCGGGTTAACAAATGCTGCGTGTAATATTTCTTCTTTATTTAGTCCTACAGCCAATGCTTCCCGCGCAACTTTATCTGCGAAAAGACCTTCTTTTTTATTGAAATATAGCAATAAGATTTCTTTGGGAACAGTATGCATTTCAACGTCCTTATTGCTAGCGATCTGATCTACACTATCAATAGGCAGCTCCATAACCGCGTCATATTCTCCCGATAAAATTCCCGCAACTCGAGTGGAGGAATCTGGTACGAAAACAAGATAAAGATCATCTACCAGTGCTTCTCTTTTACCGGCTAAACCGTCTCCCGGCTCATCACGGCTTGAATAATCATCGAACTTTGTTAAATAAATATGTTGGTTTTGTTTCCATTCCTCAAATTTAAATGGACCGGTACCAATATGCTCAGTTATTTTTTCTTCTTCATCTTTCCCCTCAAATATAGAAGCGGGCATGATACTAGGAGAGATTGCACCAGAATATGCAAGAACGGATGTTGCAGTAGATGTAGGTTCTGTCATTACTAATTGAACAGAATATTCATCGACTTCTTTCATTATTGCTCCATCGAATGTTTCTCTTCCTGAGGTAGAAAGCGTTAGCCAGCGATTCATAGAAACTACCACGTCTTGAGCTTTCATTTCTTGACCATCATGAAAATGTACACCCTCGCGCAATTTAAAGTCTATTGTTTTCCCATCCTCTGACACTTCGTATGATTCTGCAAGCATTGGTTGAATCGCGCCTTTAGAGTCAACTGTAAGAAGTGTTTCAAAAATATGCCTAGCAATTCCTGAAACCATACTAGATGTATTTAAATGCGTGTCTAATGTAGCCGGTTCTGTAGCGATTGCCACCCTCAATTCGCCACCTGTTGTTTCTTTTTTGGTACCATCCCCAGTAGCTTCTTCATTCGAGCACCCGATAAGTGCGACTAACATTACACATAAAAATAATCCATATTGAATCGTTTTTTTCATCCAAATACCCCTTTATTAATTTATTTTTAATCTAACAAACTTAAATCTCACTACAATCTATTCCCTCTTAAATTGAGCTTTCGTTGGTCTCTAGGTGATGTTTTTTGATGTGCTCCATTTTGGAATTGTAGTAACAGTAAGAAATCATTTTGATTTAACAGTTTTCTCCACTGTATGTTACAATCTTTTGATAGCGCTTGCATTTCACAGAAACAGTTCATAAAATAACTACTTCATTACCTAACCGGGTTCCTCCCCCCCACCAAATAAGTCTGATATTTCAAATATCCAATTCTTATATTTTATTGTAAGACAATCTAAATAGTAAGTCAATTCAAATATTAGTAATTTTTAATTAATTCTAGTTCACAAGTAATATAACCAAGCTAATCTCCAGATTTAGGCGACTTTTACCAAAATAAAAAAGCCCACAACTATCTATGGACTTTTTCGCATAACAAATGTATCAGTGCTTCATCTTGCTTCGTAATTTCCGATGTTCACGGTGTTCAGGTCCTGTTTCAAATAGTCTCTTTTCCGCTTCCGTTTCGGGGTATATGTCCGAAATAGCAGTAGGCTTATTGTTTTCATCCATGGCGAGCTTCGTTGAAAATGATTCAGTCGTCAGTTTCGTTACGCCCGTTAGCAGGTTCATTGAATGTACGGTTACAAACACTTCCATTGACGTCCGGCCCATAGAAGTGACAAGCGCTTCAAGTTCCTATACATCACCAACACGCGCAGATGACAGAAAATCGACCGAATCAATTGAGGCAGTAACAACTTCAGTTTTCGAATGTTTCATTTCCGTAATTGCAGCAATTTCATCAATTTATGAAAGAACTTGTCCTCCAAAAATAGTCTATAAATGATTTGTACCAGGCGGCAACACCAGTTTTGTCTGGATTGTGCGAGACTAACTCATTGGTACTTTTTCTAGCATATGATAATCCCACTCCTCAATCTTCATATGTTGAAATAATAAATCCCATTGAATTCGCTACAGCGCTAGGGGATGCCTCTCACCCTAAGCCAAGCAACTTTCCAATCAAAGTAAACAACACTCAATTAAAACTTCAAAACCCAAAGAGGACATCTCCTATTGGAGTGTCCTCTTAAACTATTTCTGCTAGGAGCGCATAGACACGCTTCATCTCTTCCTGCATCATCCACTGATCAACCGCGAGCCATCTGCAATGGATTGCATTTCCTTCGAGCCTTGTCATACCGGCTTTCAAGCCTTCTTCTACCCGTAGTGTTTCCTGTAATGAACGGATATCGATGTCCTTTGCTTTAGGAGATACTAGCCAGATTGAGCCAACATACATTGCGTCTCCCAGTACACCAATACCAGTTAAGTCAACTTCTTTCGGTGAAAAATGCAGTGAATCAAAGGCGATCAGTTCGTCTTCAACGAAAATCATAAAGTTTGATTTCAATGATTCATAGTCAAAAATTTCACCGCGCTTTTCGCGACCCGGAGCGAGGATTTCTCCCCATAATACCGTTGAATCAGCGGCTAGCCTAAGTGTCGTGTCGACTTGGAACTTCGCATCGGCGAATGGAATAATGACTTCAGGCATCCATTCCAGACGCGCTCGTTCGGCGAGCTGTACATCGATTGTCAACACACAAGTATCCCCTGTATGGGACGGATAGATTTTCAAAGCTGACTGCTGAATCAGCCTCGCGCTGCTGTCTGGTGCAATTTTTACCGTAATGTCATTTCGATCCCCTGCAACCATCCCGCCAGACGATTCCATTATGTAAACCGTCGCTGTCGGGTCTTTCCCTTCGTAAAGTTCGCGGCTTGCCTTCAAAGGAGGCTGCTGGTAAACATGAGGCATCCGTGTATAGCCCCTTCTAAACTCGAACTCTACATCTAGTTTTCCGTGATGGATGGAGCGGGTCGGATTAAGCATTTGAACCAGCGGATTCCGCGCCTTCCAACAGCATATTGTGCTTAATCCAAGCAACGACCTTGTCTACATTTTTCTGTGTTCGCACATCCGTGAAAATGTACGGACGTCCGTTGCGCATTTTTTTCGTATCGCTATCCATCAGATCAAGATCGACCCCGACGTACGGAGCAAGATCCGTTTTGTTGATCAACAAAAGATCAGAACGCGTTAAAGCAGGTCCGCCTTCTCTCGGAATATCCTGGCCTTCTGCAACGTCAATTACATAGATATAGCCGTCGACAAGTTCTGGGCTAAATGTAGCAGATAGATTATCGCCGCCACTTTCCACAAATATAATATCAAGATCTTCAAAGCGAGATTTCAGCTCATCGATTGCCGCAAAGTTCATGGAAGCATCTTCACGGATTGCCGTATGCGGGCAACCTCCTGTTTCAACGCCCAAAATACGGTCTTCTTCAAGTACCCCGCTATTGATTAAAAACTGTGCGTCTTCACGCCATTGACTCTAGATAATTTAACTTTACTCCTCGCGCTTTACGTTTAAGCGCAAGTTCTCCAGCTACGTGAAGAAGTAATTTTTCCTGTTCAACTGGTGATAGTTTCATTTAAAAGCACCTCTTTTCGTTAGATAAAAAAGCAAAGCATTAGATGATTCAGTTAATTTTTTGTTTTAGTTTTAGTTTTAGTTTTAGTTTTGCATGAATATGCACTTGGACAAGGTCCTGGTTATTTGAATCCATAGAAATGGATTCAAGGGGGAAATTCGTGGGATATTGCTGACTAATTTATTATAAAGTATTGAGGTTTTTTAACAATGTTAACACTTTCAAAATAGTATAGGTATCGTTGTTCTTCCAATTTAACTGTTTGATAGACGACACGGTTCTACGAAAATTTTGCAGAATTAAATGCTGAAAGAATGGGTAATTCCGACCTAGTTATATGCGGTAAATAATCCTTCTCTTTCTCTCTATATACGTAATCGCTTTTGGTAATTCAGTGCCTGTAGTTTTTCAATCTTAGCCCACAGAAATAGACGCAAATAAAGATCCTCTTCGCAATTGGTAGAGGCCACTGAGAAACGCACTTTTTCAAATCCTGTAATGTGCCTAAATTTAAAAGACTATGTTAATTTTGAACGAAATATAGTCTTTTTCTATCGTTTTTCTTACTCTGCTAGGCTGGAAAAAAGATTTCCTGAAATTACGCTTGGCGCTTTGGGGATGCCTCTGACCCTGAGCCTGGATTAGCGCTTCGCATCCAGTCTCACGGCTTCGGCTACCCCTTTGCCGCACCTGCGCCGGAGTGTACATTATTGATAGTGATTTTGAGATGTATAGACTGAGATTATAATGTGATTACTATTTAATACTAATTTCATTGAAGAAAGACGCACTATAGATTGCAAGTCTAATCCCCAATAACGAAATGTGCTTTCTTAAAGAGACCATCCAGCAAGGCGCGTCTTCGTGGTAGCCGGAGCGATAAGACTGATGGAGGGATGCAGTTCAATCCCTCCTTGCTCTTCTTTCCGGCTTATCGCGGGAGGCATCCACAAAGCGCAGAAGCGGTATTAGCGGGATTTCCAACTCTATCCATTGTATCGGGACTTATTCAGTGTTTCATCTCACTCCGTAATTTTCGGTGGGCCTGGCGTCCTGGACCTGTCTCATACAACCTCTTCTCCACATCCGTTTCCGGGTATACCCCAGGTACAGGAATTGGCTTGTTGTTTTCATCCATAGCCACCATTGTAAGGAATGATTCAGTCGTCAGCTTCGTTTCTCCAGTCAATAGGTTCATGGAATGGACCGATACGAACACCTCCATTGACGTGCGTCCGGTAAAAGTGACGATTGCTTCGAGTTCCAGTACGTCACCAACGCGTGCGGATGACAGGAAATCGACTGAATCGATAGATGCCGTGACAACCGAACAATGAGAATGCTTCATCGCTGCGATTGCTGCGATTTCATCTATGTATGCCAGGACACGACCACCAAAAATTGTTTGTAAATGATTCGTGTCTGGCGGCAGGACAATTTTGGATTGAATGGTGCGTGAATGGCTCATTGGTCTTTTTTCTACCATGAAAATCTCTCCTTCGCTTTTATGAATTAAGGGAACCTTTCCCTATACCTTCCGTATATAGAGTATACACATACTGGAGGTCTATTCATGCTGAACTTTATCGATACACATTATCAAAAGATCACTTGGTTAATCGTATTACTTGGATTCTTCATAATCTTTACAGCTAAAGACTATTTATCACTTATTTTGTTTTCATACCTACTTGTTAGAGCTGTTAAGTCCCGGGATGCCATCCGTAAAACCCTTCGAAATACCCCTATCACCGCGATGATCATTTATGCAATCGGAATGATTTTACTCATTGTTGCGCTTACGGCCATTATGCTATTTTCGGCAGGTTTCATTAAGGAATACAACATTCCTGGTATTTTTCAGTATATTTATGTAGCTATTGTACTGTTTGGTTCCATGTTCTTTTATGTCTGGTTTATGGCTTTTTTAATAAATCTATGGAATAGGAAAATTTCGAACAAGTAAGTAAAACCCTCTTCATTTTTCGACAAATAACTTTTTCGAATAGAGATGGGAAAACTTGAATTCCCCTTCCTGTTTAACACTTTCATCGACAATCTCTCCCTCTTTCATAACATAAATACGGTTGCACATATATTCGACAACCTGTAAATCATGAGAAATAAAAAGAATCGCCATACCGGTCTCCCGATTCAGTTTGATGAGTAAGTCTATAATCTCTTTTTGTATTAATCGATCGAGACTAGAGACAATTTCGTCGCATACTAACAATTCCGGCTGAATGAGGATGGACCTCAGTAAGTTGACACGTTGCCTTTCACCACCGCTCAATTCAGATGGACGTCGATTCAAATGCGCTTCGGTCAGTTTTACATTCCCGAGCATATGACGAATATACGTATCTCGGTCACCACTTCTATTGCGTAACGGTTCCCTCAGAATTTCTTTGACAGTCCAAGTTGGATTAAGAGCCGCCGATGCATTTTGAAAAATCAGCTGGCATTTTTTGTAGAATACTTTTTTCGTATTCCTCGTTATGGGTGCTCCATGAAAGGAAACAACACCCGTTTCGGGGGTTTCAAGCTGCATAATTAGACGTGACAAAGTACTTTTCCCACTACCACTTTCTCCAACAAGACCTACGATTTCACCTTCCCCAATAGCCATATCAATTCCACGAAGTACTTTCTTCTCTTTGCGGTAACTTTTCGATATATTCTCCACAGTTAATAGCATGCTCTTTCCAACCTTTCCAACACATCAATCACGCCTCGGCGTGATTGCGTCAAGATTTTGAATTGAGCTTGAGGCCTACAGGGGGGAAGGATTGAACTGCATCCTTCCTTGTGGGTCATGCAGTGGGGAAGGATGTAGTTCAATCCTTCCTTGTTGCGACAGGACGTTGCGAACTTAGACTGCCTTCCTCTTAACACCTTTCAAAATCTGTGACATCCGCCGGAGGCTTTAACAGGGAGAAATGGAACTTAATTTCTCCCTGTTAAAACCGACTTTCCAGAAGTCGTTTTGTATAGGAATGCTCTGGCCGTCTAAATAGTTCTTTAACACTTCCCGTCTCAATCACTTTACCAGCTTGCATGACGACCATTTCATGTGCCGCATCAGCTACGACATCCAAGTCATGCGTGATTAATAAAATCGTCGTCCCTTGCTCTTCATTCAACTTTCTTAGTAAAGCAATAAAGTCCCGCTGCAACACTCTATCAAGTGCGGTTGTAGGTTCATCTGCAATTAAGAGTTCCGGCTTCACGTACAAGGCACATGCAATCATACAACGCTGTAACATTCCACCTGATAGTTCGAACGGATACTGATGGAAAACTTCATTCGAAAGACCGAGACTACTTAAAGCACCGGCCATTTTCACACAAAACTGTTCAACAGTATCCCCTATCCGTTCTCCGGAAAAGGCATAAAGTTGATACTTCATTTTCACAGACGGATTAAAACTGTTTGCTGCATCCTGGAAAATCGTGAAAATATGTGATTTCCTAATTTCCATAATTTCCTCGGTTGAGCTGTTAATTAAGTTCCTGCCATTAAACAAGGCCTGTCCAGTCGCCTTCATACCCACTGGCAAGATCCCGAGCAATGCTGCGACGGTCATACTTTTCCCACTGCCGCTTTCACCGATAATTGACGTAATCTTCCCGCGTGGAATCGAAAACGAATTATTCTCTACAATGTACTGTTCATCGACAACTATTGATAATCCGTCTACCTTAAGCATTTGACCGCCTCCGTTTTGGATTTTTCAATGCTTCACCTATAAAGTTAACGGATAGAATCGTTATGAAAATCATGATTCCTGGGAATAAACCAATCCACCATGCACCAATCAAAATATCATTTTGTGCGTAGTACAACATATTTCCCCATGAAGGTATCGCCGGCGGTACACCGATGCCGAGAAAACTAAGCGATACTTCGATGAACACCGCACCCGCAAAGTTGAACAATGTAACAACAAAAATAGCAGGCACACTATTACGTAGCAAATGGCCAAAAATGATTTGCCACAGTGGTGTCCCGAACATTTTAGCCATTTTCACAAATTCAGTTTCTCTAAGGCGAATGAATTCCGATCTAACGATACGTGCAGTAACTAGCCATCCAGTAACTCCGATGACTAGCGCCATACTCCACATGCCGCCTTGCATAAATGCTTGAAACGCCAAAATCAGGATTAGAGATGGGATTGTAATTAGCGCTTCGAGAAACCGCATCATTACCGCATCTACATAGCCCCCCACGCAGCCGCTAATTCCGCCGTAAAGTACACCGATAATGAGGGATAGAATTACAGAAGTACCCGCAACAGTGAGCGTTACTTTTCCGCCTTCCAGTAGACGGGAAAACACGTCGCGCCCAAGATGATCCGTTCCTAGCAAATGGCCTTCTCCTGGTGGTACATATATTTCATCCATATCCATTTCGTTTGGCGGATGTGTTGAAAAAAGTCCCGCGAAAACCGTCATGATGACAATCACCCCAAGGACCATAGACCAGAATAGAATTGTTTTTCGAAGTTTCATCTACTGTATGCCCCCTTCCGTAATTTGGGATCCACTGCATACATGATGAGGTCGATGACGAATAAACTTAAGACAACGAGCAGCCCGATAAAAAGGATGCCACCCATAATCAGCGGGAAGTCTTTCATCATCACCGCTTTTACCATTAGCTGTCCGAGCCCTGCCCACGAAAATAGAGATTCAACGATAATTGATCCACCAAAAAACGAAGGGATTGTCATACCGATGTAATTCAAATACGGAATGGATGCGTTGCGCAAAATCCCTTTTCTGATTTCACTTTCCACAACTCCATTTGCCCTCGCAACCATTACATAATATTTACTGCTTTCTGCTTTTATACTTTCTTGAAGGAAGCGCGCATAGATACCTATATGGGTTAGAATAATAACGGCTGCTGGCAAAATGAGATGGCGAAGTTTGTCTAAGAGACCTCCATCACCTCCGATATCCCCCGTACCCGAGGACGGAAGAATTCCGAGTTTCACCGAAAAGAATGAGATGAATAAAATCCCTAGCCAAAATGATGGTATGGAAGATGTCGCAATACTAATTGTCGATAGCCCTTTATCCCACAATGAGCCGGCTTTCATACCTGCGACGGTACCAATCCATTGCGAACCAATAATAATGAATAGTAAGGTTACACTTGAAAGTAATAACGTATTTGGCAAACGTTCTAGAAGAATGGTATTAACAGGACGGCCTTCCCTAGACGAATAACCTAAATTCCCTTGCATTGTTTCCTTTAGCCATGTGCCATATTGCACGATCACAGGACGATCAAGCGAAAAAGCACGGCTGATTCGTTCTTTTTCAGCCGCGTTTAATGTTTGTGCATTGCCTCCATAGAAAGCCGTCGCCGGATCCCCGGGAGCCAAGTGCATGATGAAAAAAGAGAGGAAGCTAATGATAAAAAGGACACTTACTCCCGCCATCATTCGCTTCACAATCCATTTAACGTTCATTCCACTTCCACTCCTCGACGTTCCAAAGAAAACCAGATCCATGATGACCGAGTGTTCGCTCTTTTACACCTTCCAGATTTTTATTGATGCCATAAATTGCATTTGCATAGGCAATAAAATCATACGGCGGATCCAGTGCTAGTTCCTTCTGAAACTCCATATAGACTGCTTTTCTCTCATCTGTATCTGTTAATAAACGGCCTTTCTCTAGCAAAGTATCCACTTCTGCATTAGAGTAATCACCGAAGTTGTATCCTGAACTTGTTCTACTCGATTGATCTGTTCTGAACAAAATGTGCGTGTGATGATCCGCGTCGTATGGGCTTCCCCAAGCGATTACGAACGCATCAGTATCTTCAATGGTAATTGCACTCCAGTCGAGTGCAGCTACTTTTACATCAGCACCGATTGCTTTAAAACCTTCAGCCGTGAAGTTTGCTATATTCACACGAACTGTATCGGTTGCAGGAACTGTAATCGTAAATGCTAATCTTTCACCGTTTTTATAACGGAAGCCCTCTTTTCCTTCTTTCCAACCCGCTTCATCCAGAAGCGTTTGCGCTTTTTTAACGTCATACTCATATTTCTCAACTTCAGCATTGTTAAAGGCGTGTTTTTGAAGCGGCGAATACGCTTCCGTTCCGTACCCTTTTAAAATGCCTTTGACGATTGCTGTACGATCCGTTGCGTAGTTAAAAGCACGTCTCACATTGACATCAGTCCATAATTCTTTGTTCATATTATAAAGAATACCGCGGTAATCTGCTGATTCTATATCATGTATGTCAATATTCTTTTCACCTTTCAAACTTATCGCCTGCACCGGGTCAAGTAACGCAATATCGACTTCACCTGATTTTAATTGCAGCGCCCGGACATTACTATCTGGGATGAATTTAAAAATCACTTTTTCGATAGATGGAGTTGTGCCATGAAAATCGTTGTATGCTTTCAATGTCAAATTGTTTCCCCGATCCCATTCATCAAACATATAAGGGCCTGCACCGATGGGGTGGCTATTGAACTCAGCCGTACGCATTTCGACATTTTCAAATGCATGCTTTGGCAAGATTGGTACTGTCAATTTATCGAGTATCGGTACAAATGGATGTTTTAACTTCAATTCAAATGATAGCTCGTCCACTTTCGTCAAAGAATCAACTTCAGTGAAATCTGCTTTTAAAAAGGAAGCATTTTTATCATCCAAGATGCTTTCAATTGTGAAAATGACATCTTCAGCCGTCAGGGCTTTGCCATCATGGAACTTGATGCCCTCTTCTAAAATGAATGTATACGTTAAGTAGTCTGGAGAAATAGTATATGATTTTGCAATGTCTGTAATAGCCTCATTCTTTTCATCGAACCTCATTAGACCCCGGAATAGTAATGAATCTAGGTTTGTCTCTTCAAGAATCGGATTTAGTCCTTCAAATTCGGACTCGGAAGCGTATACGAGGCGATTTTCTTTTGGTTTAGTATCAGTATCCGCTTTTTTCGCACAACCGGAGGCAACGAGTACCAGCAGGGAAAAAACGAGTAAAATCTTTAGCTTCTTATTTAACATAATGTCCTCCATCAAATAACTTTCATAATTGATTTTCCTCACTCTAGTATATTCTACTTCTCGTGGTTTAAGCTACTCGTGCCTTTCAGAGCTAGATAGCATCACGCTGAGCGAAGTAGTAATACCAGGTCTTTCGCAAGAGTTAATACTTCGTTCAAATGAAAATGAAAAAAGCTGTCCCAGTTTAGCGGGATAGCTCGAGTACTGCAACTGCATCAGGTCGTGCCATTACTTGTTCATCGTACAAGTGACAGGCGACGAAGTGATCTGATTCCTTCTCAAGCCACTTTGGCTTTAGTGCTGCACAGACGTCCATTGCATAGGGACACCGTGTACGGAAGACGCAACCTGACGGCGGATTGATGGGGCTTGGCAGTTCGCCTTGCAGTAAAATGCGTTCGCGCGATTCTTCGATGTCCGGATCCGGAATCGGAATGGCTGATAACAGTGCTTCCGTATATGGATGGAGAGGTTTATCGTACAGTTGTACACTTGTCGTCAATTCCACCATATGACCGAGGTACATGACGCCTATGCGGTCAGAAATGTATTTCACCATCGACAAATCATGGGCGATAAACAGGTACGTTAAGCCTTTTTCACGCTGTAGTCGCTGTAATAACTTAACAACTTGTGCTTGTACAGAAACATCAAGTGCCGAAATGGGTTCATCCGCAATGATGAATTCTGGATCGAGTGCGAGTGAGCGGGCAATGCCGATTCGCTGACGCTGCCCGCCGGAAAATTCATGTGGATAGCGATTTGCATGATCCCGACTTAGCCCGACGTCCTCCAGTAACTCAAAAACCCGATTACGCATTTCCACCTTTGACTTATACAACCCATGTACTTGCATTGGCTCAGCAATGATTTCATAGACCGTGGAACGCGGATTCAACGATGCATAGGGATCTTGAAAGATCATTTGCATTTTCTTTAGGAAACGTTCCCTTTCTTTAGTCGTCATATCGTGAATGCTTTGCCCGTTATACAGCACTTCGCCGTCTGTTTTATTGTACAACCCAAGAATCGTACGGCCTGCCGTTGATTTACCGCAACCGGACTCTCCAACAAGTCCAAACGTTTCCCCTTTGTAAATATCGAAACTAATTCCGTCGACCGCTTTTAACTTCTCTCCGCGCCCCACGTCAAAATAACGTTTCAAATCTTTTACGGACAATAAAACCCGTTTTGTCATGCTCGTACGCCTCCTTCTATAATGCCATAACGTCGGACGGCGCATAGCTCACGCGCTAGTATTGTACCTGCAAGTTTCATCACTTCAATTGACTTTCCTGTTGAATGGGAATGAAGAAGCATGCCCTCTCCAAAATAAAACCCGACGTGACGGACACTTGCTTTTCCTTCATTATCAGCAAAGAAGAGGAGGTCCCCTTTTGCCCAGAGCGATTGATTATCTACTGGAATTTCTTTACCACCGCTTGCCTGATCTCCGCCGTCCCGCGGAATGGAATGTCCGCAGGCTTTCAGCATATTGTATGTAAAACCAGAACAATCGTAGCCATACGTTGACATACCTCCCCATAAGTAAGGTAAGTCAAGAAACGCAAGACCTTTGTCGACAGCATCTGAAACAGGCTTTTTCTCAAATTGATGGACGGAAGGCGCAAGTTCTACGTTCTCCTTCAATAACAATGCTTCTCCATCCGGTGTGCATACTCGTAAATAGTCACCTGATTCACCAATATAGGGCAGTATTGAATTAAATGGAATGACAATTGACGGAGTACCGTCCGCGTTCCACAATTGTGCTTTCCCAGCAGTCACTCTACTAAATCCAATCGCGTGAATCGGTTCCGCTTCTTTTAGTTGCGCGAGTGGGACCCATCCAGGATAACCGCGCTCGTCTTTAGTTGAAGGCTGCCAGACAGCAATCACTTTCGCCCACGCATCTTGTACCTCTTCCACGATGACCGGTTCACCGTAAAGCAACTGGGTCTGAATCCGGTTCCCATTACATAAATCGAGGCGCTCTTCGAAAGCTAAGTTTTCGAGCCATTTCGTTAACCTGACTGGGTTTACAATTCCTGGCTCGTCAATTTCCCTGGCAGATTCCGGTGATGTCCACACGGTTGCAACTGAAACGGAACAATACCACGTGTTCAAGTTCGTACCCATCGACCAAACCACTCCTTTTCGTAGGTGTCACAGTCATTCGAATTCAAGGTCAATTTCAGGCTTGTGCCAAACTGGTTTTACTTCATCAGCCGGGCGTTGCATTCAAAATCGATTATTCCACTCCAGGCAATATCGTCAGTGTCTTGTTGTCCGCGTCGAGTTTTGCGCCGATGCCGAGTGGTATCGCGAAATGAGGTTCGCAGTGTCCGATTTTAAAACCCTTCACGACAGGTATGCCGAGATTCGCTGTGTAATGTTTGAAAACTTCATCAAGCGTTAGCGATTCTATCCGTTTTTTCGGTTCAGCTTTTGAAAAATCACCGATGATAATTCCTGCAGCTTCCTTCAATTTACCCGAAAGGCGCAACTGATTGAGAAGCCCGTCAACTTTATAAGGCTCTTCACCGACATCTTCGATAAATAGTAACTTCCCTTTTGTATCCACTTCGAACTTAGTCCCAATCCCACTAGCAAGCAAGGACAAATTCCCGCCAACGATTTCTCCCTGGGCTGCTCCAGCTGTAATGGTTTCAAGTGGTGAAATTGCTTCCGTATAATGAAGTTCCATTGGTTCAAATAACTGTTGGAACATTTTCGCTGATAATTCGTGAAACGTGTCTTTTCCGACACAAGATGCAAGCATAGGACCGTGAAACGTGACGAGATTAGAATACAGACCCATTGCCGTGTGCAGGAATGTAATGTCACTGAAACCCCAAAAGATTTTAGGCTTTTCTTTCATCAACTGTAAATCGATTTTATCGGCATAGCGGGCCGAACCAAATCCGCCGCCTGCACAAATAATTCCTTTCACTTCCGAATCTGCAAACATGTCGTGTAAGTCATTAAGCCGTTCGTCGTCTGTTCCTGCAAGATAGCCGTTGACATTGTTCATATTTTTTCCGAACTTCCATTTCAATCCGAGTTGTTCAAGAAACGCAAGTGACTTTTCCAAACTTTCCTGATTGGGTGGGCTTGACGGGGCGATGATACCAATTGTGTCCCCTTTTTGTAGGCGTTGTGGTCGTATTTTCATAAGTAAAACTTCCTTTCATTCATAACACTTTTGGGCGTTAAAGTACGTTGTAGTATTCCCTTGGGAGCAAAAAAACGGCGCCACAACGGACGCCGCGACTTTCAATTAGTTCTTATCTGCATACTTCAAGTCGATATAGCCAACGGGATGACGCAAAATCCCAGTAACGCCAGGCTTCTCAAGCGTTGTCTGGTTGTAATAATAAATCGGGAAGACAGGCATTTCTTCCATTAGAAGCTGGTCCGCCTGTTTTAACAATTCCCAGCGCTTATTTGCATCTGTTTCATTTTTAACGTCCGTAATAAGCTTATCATATTCTGCATTCGACCATGTTGTTCGGTTCATGGAAGAGTCCGTGATAAAACTTTCAAGCGCGTTCACTGGATCCGCATAGTCATGTAAGAAAGATGAGCGGGACAGCTGGTATTTAAACTCTTTTTGTTCAGACGCAAAAACTGCGCTCTCCACTGTTTTCAATCCTACGTCAACGCCAAGAACTTCCTTGAACTTCGCTTGTAGCGCTACTGCGATATTTTGATGAGATGGACTCGTTGAATACGTTAAGTCCACTGCCGGTAATTCTGTATAACCCTCTTCTTTCATACCTTCTTCTAGAAGCTTTTTCGCCTCATCCTTATTAAATTCAACTAGTTTACCTACAGAATCCCGGAATTCCTTGCCATCCGGACCGATGAATCCGTATGTGACGAAACCGTGCGCAGGTTTCTCTCCATTTTTCGTTACATACTCAACGATTTCTTCCTGATTAACTGCGAGTCCGAATGCTTTTCGAATCTTCTTATTTGTGAAAGGTTCCATTGACGTATTAAAACGGTAGAAGTAAAGTCCCGCTTGGTCGTCAATGCGTAGTTCATCACTATCTTTCAACTTTTCCGCTAGTTCAGGCGGTACACCTGATTGGTCCAGCTCATTCGATTCGTACATTTGATATTCAGTTGTTGGATCATTGACCATAGCCCAATTCACTTTATCGAGCTTGACAGCGTCTGCATCCCAATAATTTTCATTCTTTTCGAATATGAAACTTACATCATGGTCCCATGATGCTAATTTGAATGGACCATTCCCAACAAACGATGCCGCTTCTGTAAACCATTTTGAATCAGCAGTCGCCACTTTTTCATTAATCGGGAAGAAACTTGGATTTGTAATAATATTTAAAAACGCCTCATTTGGAGCCGTTAATGTTACGACAAATGTTTTCTCGTCTGGTGCTTCTACTGCTACATCCTCAGCAGCACCTTCCCCAGTATTATAGGCTTCCGCTCCTTCGATGAAATACGCCAGGAACGAAGCAGGTGAAGCTGTCTCTGGGTTAAGCATATGGCGCCAAGCATAGACAAAGTCCCCCGCTACAACAGGATCTCCATTTGACCATTTCGCAGTATCACGGATGGTAAATGTATATGTCAGGCCATCTTCAGAAATATCAATCTTCTCTGCCGTCGCCTCTACAGCAAGGTGCTCTTCTGACAGACGTGTCAATCCTTCCATCAAATTGTTCAATGCACCCCATGAAACCGCATTGAACCCGACAGATGGATCGAATGACGTTGGTTCCTCACCATTGTTCAGGTAAAGGATCTTTTCCGCTGCGACCGGTTCCTCTTTTTCACCGTCATCCTTCACTTTCTCCGGTTCTTTTCCTGCATCTTCTGTAGCTGTACAAGCTGCAAGCACAAGCGCGAGCAACGCTACCATTAGAAACGTTAACCACTTCTTCATTCAAAATCCCCCTTTGTTTGTCATGAATATGGAAGCACTTTCGTGCGTGTACCCAACGTTTAAGCGAAAACCCGTTTCGCGCGTTCATCCTGCAGCCAACAATCCACTGCATGGTCTTTAGAGAGTTGTGTTGTTTCTGGATAAACGCGGTCGCAGACATCCATCGCGAACGGACATCTTGCAGTAAATGGACATCCTTTCGGCGGTGAGAATAAATCCGGCGGTGTTCCCTCAATCGGTTGTAACTCTTCCTCTTTCAAGTCAAGCCTCGGTACAGATTTCAGCAGTCCTTGTGTATACGGGTGTTTTGGTGTGTAGAAAATTTCTCGTTTCTCCCCAATTTCAATTACTTTTCCTGCATACATGACTGCGATGCGGTCTGCGATCTTGGCAACGACACCGAGATCATGCGTAATCAGAATGATTGAGACACCCGTCTTCTCTTGGATTTCATCGAATAACTCAAGAATTTGTGCTTGAATTGTAACGTCAAGCGCGGTTGTCGGCTCATCTGCAATTAACAGCTCCGGTTCACAGATAAGTGCAATCGCAATGACAATACGTTGCCTCATTCCTCCTGAAAACTGATGCGGGTATTGTTTCAGCCGCTCTTGTGGATTTGGAATACCGACGAGTTCCAGCATTTCAATCGCTTTCTTCCGTGCATCTCCTTTACTTACTTTGTGATGCGTCCGATAGCCTTCAGTTAACTGTTCGCCAATTTGGAGTGTCGGATTAAGCGCTGTCATCGGATCTTGAAAAATCATAGAAATATCAACGCCTTGAATCTTCCGATGGCCTGCTATGTTCAGTTTGGTCAGGTCTTTCCCTTTGAATAAGACCTTGCCATCCTTTATTCGCCCTGGCGGCTGTGGGATTAACCCCATGATTGTATTTGCTGTGACACTCTTCCCGCATCCTGATTCTCCTACAATTGCGAGCGTCTCCCCTTTGTACAGTTCGAACGACACGCCACGTAGCGCCTGGACTTCTCCACCAAACGTTTTGAAAGATACGTGTATATTTTCCACAGAAAGCACTTTCTCAGTTGAAACTGCTTTACGCCTTCTTTTTTTGCCATGCTGTTTCTCAGAATCTACTTGCCTGTCAAAAAGGAGCACGTCCTCCTGCCTATTACAGACCAGTGCTTTCGCATTATCCAATTGATGTTCATTCAAAACCCATCACCCCCTCAACTTCGGATCGAGCGCGTCTTGCATACCGTCACCTAGGACGTTAAATGCAAACATCGTCATTGAAATGAAAAATGCCGGGAAGAACAAACGCCACCAGTGACCCGACAAAATAACTGGAAGTGCATCGTTCGCCATGACGCCCCAACTTGCAAATGGAACTTGAATGCCGAGTCCGAGGAAGCTTAGGAAAGCCTCCGCAAATATGGCACTTGGTACAGTAAGTGTCATCTGGACGATAATTGGACCCATTGTATTTGGCAATAAATTTTTCCGAATGATCCTCGGAGTCTTCGCCCCAAACGATTTCGAAGCAGTAACAAATTCATAATTTTTAATTTGGAGGACTTGTCCCCTCACGATACGGGCCATTCCGACCCAGCCTGTGATGGTTAGTGCAATGATGATTGTCGTCAAACTCGCACCCATCACAACCATCAATAAGATAACAACAAGCAAATGCGGCAACCCATAAAGTATTTCAATAATGCGCATCATAAGTGTGTCGGTTCGCCCGCCTTTATACCCACTAATGCCTCCATAGATAATGCCTATGAAGAAATCGATTAAGGCTGCCATGACTCCTACGAATAGCGAAATACGTGCGCCATACCATGTACGGGTAAAGACATCACGCCCCGCTTCATCTGTTCCAAACCAATGTTCAGCAGAAGGTGCTTTATTCTGATTCGGATAATCTGTTCCCGTCACAGAATGTGGTGAGAGTAACGGCCCAAATAGTGCACACAACGTTAAGACGATAAGAAAAATAAGTCCCGCCATCGCTAGTTTGTTTTTTCGCAAGCGGTGCCAGGCATCTTTCCAATAGGATAATGATGGTCTTATGACTGATTCTTGTTTACCCGCGTCCTTCTCCTTTGGTCTGAACCACTCATCCGGAACGACTACCCTTTCTTCTCGCTGCACCATTACACATCACCATCCTTCCTGTGAAGTTTAATGCGCGGATCTAGGAAGCCGTAAACGATGTCAACGAGGAACAGCATAAAGACGAGAAATGCGCTGTAGAAAACGGTAGATCCCATAATAACTGGGTAATCTCGATTATTAATACTTTCAACGAAATATTTACCCATTCCCGGTATCGCAAAAATTTTCTCAATGACAAATGTCCCTGTTAATATACCTGCAAGCATCGTTCCCATTATCGTGACAACTGGTAAAAGTGCATTACGCAGTGCGTGACGCACAACGATGCGAAACGGTGAAAGTCCCTTCGCGCGTGCCATCTTCATATAGTCTTGCGTCAGAACTTCTAGCATGCTTGCCCTAGTTAGCCTTGCGATGATTGCAGTCGGGCCTGTTGCCAGTGCCAATGTTGGCAATATCATATGAAGAGGGCTACTCCACGTCGCCGGCGGCAACAATTGCCATGTGACGGCGACTTGCTGGATTAATAGTGTAGCAAGTACGAAGTTCGGAACGGATATTCCTATAACAGCAAACGTCATAGCCATATAATCAATAAACCCGTTATGCCGCAGAGCAGCAAATGTACCAAGAATGATGCCCGATACAACCGCGACCAAAATGGTGATCATCCCAAGCTCAAATGATATTGGGAATCCTCTTGCTAGTAAGCTGTTAACGGACTCATTCGGTTTCTTTATGGACGGCCCAAAATCAAATGTCGCAATTGACTTTAAATAATACACATATTGAACGCCAACTGGCTGATCAAGCTTATAGAATTTTTCAAGATTTTCCTGGATTGTTGGATTCGACGTCCTTTCTTCATCGAATGGCGATCCAGGTATCGCATGCATGAGGAAAAAGGTCAATGTTGCAATGATAAGTATCGTAGCAATCATCATGAAGAAGCGTTTTACTATGTACACCGCCATGCGTTATCCCCCCAACCCACTTATCTATCAAATCTAAATATTCTATTAATTAGTTACCTGTAATTGTAACATTTTTTGGTTTAATTGCAATAACTCTCCAAAATAAAAACCGTTACCTGGAATAATCCAGGTAACGGTTTTTAATTTGTAATTATTCGCTTACACCCATTTCGAACAGGCGAATTTCAGATGCCGGATCGATAGAGTAGTTAACAATGCGCTTGTTAACACCCATTAGAGAGTAACGGTAAACAGTTGGTGCTACAGGAACGTCTTCAACCATAAGCGCTTGCCATTGATTGTAGATGTCTTTACGGAACTCAGTGTCAAATGACTTTTCTGATGTACCAGCTGCAAGAAGCTCGTCGTTCTTTTCGCTCGTGTAACGCGTGTAGTTGAACGCTGCAGTTCTGCCGTATAGACCTTCAGGATCCGGATCTGTTCCAGTTCCCCATGCAGCTTGATAAATATCAATTTTAGGATCATCAAGTTCTACCATATCGTAGAATGAGTTGAATTCATGTAGACGACCGTCTAGAAGTTGTACCTTAATACCTACGTCACCCCAGTTTTGAATATAGAATTGTGCAATTGGTTCTGCCGTTTCTCCGCCTTCCATTGAAGCGAAGTTAAGAACGAATTCTTTACCTTCTGGATCTTCACGGAAACCGTCGCTGTCAGTGTCAACGTATCCAGCTTCGTCAAGAAGTGCTTTTGCTTTTTCAGGATCATATGAGCGTCCTTCGATGCTCGCATCGTGGAAGCTTGCGAATACAGGTATAATCAGGCTTGTTGCAGGGAAACGAAGACCGTGGTAAAGTTCTTTACCAATTGTTTCGTTATCCATTGCATGCCACATTGCTTGACGTACTAGTTTGTTAGATAGTTTTGCGTTAGGATCAGTGATGTTTTCTTTCTTAGCTGCATCCCATTTACCAAGTTTGAAACCGATATATGTGTATGCAGTGTCAACTTTTGCAAGAAGTTCGATGTTATCGAGTCCTTTTGCCACCTCGTATTGATCAACCGGAATCTCTGC
The DNA here is from genome assembly GCF_057669665.1 of Sporosarcina sp. Y1004. NCBI lineage: Bacteria > Bacillati > Bacillota > Bacilli > Caryophanales > Caryophanaceae > Sporosarcina > Sporosarcina sp. Y1004. Next base: position 284,808 of record NZ_JBYHFQ010000001.1, read on the forward strand.
ATAATCGATTTCGCCTTTTTTAAGTGACTCAATTACTGATGCAGAGCTTACTACTTTAAGATCGATTGATTTTAGTGCTGGTTTACCTCTCCAGTACTCATCATAGCGTTCGAAAAGAACTGATTCGCCCGGAATAACTTTTGTAACTTTGTATGGTCCGAAACCAATCGGCTTCGTTCGGATTTTTTCAGATGCTACGATTTCGTCAAGTGAAGCGATATCGCCTAGATAGTGTCTAGGTGTTGGCGAAGACCAGAAACCTGAGAGAAGTGATGGTGTAGCTTCTGTGAATGTAACCGCAATTGTTTTATCGTCTTTTACTTCAATACCAGAAATTTTGTCAGTTTTACCTTCATGATACTCAGGCATACCTGCTACGTTTTCAATCATGAACGTGTAGCGTTCTCCTGTGTAATCAGGATGACCAAGAAGTTCATATGAGTATAGAAGGTCATCTGCTTTTACAGGCTCACCATCATGCCATTTAACGCCATCTTTGATAGTAACGGTAATTGTTTTGTTGTCATCAGAGATTGTATAGTCTGCTGCACCGTTGTTCGTGATCAAATAGTCACCGTCAACGTCTAAAAGATCTTCGTCAAAGAATTCGATTATATCAAAGTCTGGAGCTCCAGAGTAGAATACGCGGTTCAATGTACCTTCAAATGGCGTATCGGATACAAGACCAAATGTTACTTCACCGTCTTCTACAACTGTCCCAGTGTTTGAAACATCAAGTGGGAATACGAGTTCTCCGCTTTCATCAGCAGGCTCTTCTTCTTTTCCGTCCTCTGTTTTTGTTCCTTCTTTGCCTTCGTCTTTACCTTTGTCGCCATCTGTGCTTTTTTCACCTGCACATGCAGCTAAAAACATGCTGAGAACAAGCATCAGACCAACGAGTAGCATAAGTTTCTTTTTTACCAATTGTATTACCTCCCCTTTTTTTAAGCTAATCTTTGCCTTGCGTCGGACGCACGTTTAACCGCTTGCCCAACATAATTTATACACAGCATCATTACTAAAATCAGTAATGCTGCGGGTAACCATATCCACCACTTATTTTGCACAACATCCGGATTTACCGCATAGCTGATTAGAGAGCCGAGAGAAGGCGTTCCTGCCGGCAGTCCAAATCCTAGGAATGTAAGACCTGTCTCTAATCCGATATTCCCCGCAAGTGTCAGTGTCATATTAACTATGACAAGTGAACTCAGGTTGGGAAAAAGCTCGAAAAACATAATTCTCCAACTCGGGGTGCCCAATGTCTTAGAAGCATTGATATAATCGAGTTCCCTTTCAGCAAGTCCTCGAGAGCGAATTAGACGTGCTTTACCAAACCAAGCAAATGCGCTCATGATTAAGATGAAATTGAAAATCGTATATTTTGGAACAATAACTACGAAAACAATGATGATCATAAGTGACGGCAATACCATTAGGAAGTCAATGATACGCATAATAATATTGTCGACGAGCCCTCCGTAGAAGCCTGAAATCAGACCAACCGTCAATCCAAAAACACCTGCTATTAAAGTTACACTTAAACCAATTGTAAAAGAGTTCCTTGTCCCTAGCAGTAGCTGGCTGAGCACATCTCGTCCGCCATCATCCGTCCCAAGCCAATTGGCTGCAGATGGTGCTTTCCAGTTGTTAAAGAAGTTAACGCGAGTCATCGCTACTTGGTCAATGAATAATGGAGATGTATAGGCGGCCAACAGAATGATCGTTAGTAAGATTAGTGAACCCAAGGCCATCTTGTCGTTCTTTATTTCACGCCAGATTGTTTTCAAAAATGAAGGATTATTCAATTTTTCTTTTGCCATTAGTTCTTTTTCATTTAAGACTACCACTCGTTTCCCCTCCTCATCTTTTCTCTTCATTTTCATCAGTCAATACGGATACGTGGATCGACAATGCTGAGGATAATATCCGATAGCATCGTCCCGACAATTGCAGCTGCGCCTGAAATCATGACAAGAGCTGTAACCACCGTAAAGTCACGTCCCAAGACCGACTCTATGAAAAGTTTTCCGAGTCCGGGATAACTGAAAATCATTTCGATGAAGATTGAACCGGCAATAAGACCAGTAATTTCATAGCCCAGAAATGCCGCAATCGGTAGCAAAGAGTTGCGTAAGATATGACGCGTATACACTTTACCTTCCGGAACCCCTTTAGCACGGGCAGTCTTGACGAAATCTTTCAACTTTGTATCGATAATATCGTTACGTAAGTATTGGATGGTCCCGAACGTCATAAGTAATGCACCTGACATGACGGGTAAAACGAGGTGTTCCACTTTACTGACGATATATTCCCACGATCCTGCCTCAGCCCGTATGTCGACACTGCCACCGATTGGAAACCAACCTAATATGAAGCTGAATAAAAACAGCATTAATAACGCAAAAACGAATAGCGGTGTTGCAAATGCGAAGTAATTATACGTGACAATGATTTTATCCACCCACGTATCTGTCCATCTCCCAGCAATAATGCCAAGTGGAATAGCAATTATATACGTGACAATTAATGTACCTATTGCTAACAGCAGTGTATTGGCAACTCTCCCGGCAAGTAATGTCGTGACCGGTTGTTTGTGCGTATATGACTGACCTAAGTCACCCTGAACCGCATTTCCAATCCATGTTCCATATTGAACATACCAAGGATCATTAAGACCAAGTTTTTCACGAATCTTCTCTATTTGTTCTGGCGTTGCATCCGGGTTGCCCTGAAAGGCACTCGTTACCGCATCGCCCGGCATTGCTTTTGCAAGCAAAAAGATTATTAAGCTGAGAAGGATTAGTTGCGGAATCATGATTAACGTTCTTCTAAGAATAAATGTCAGCATCTTTTCATAATCTCCTTTACTGCAATGCAACGGAATGCGTATCGGAAACCCTCTTCAGATCGAACATCCGTCCATCTTTATCGAAATAACTATCATAGTTTGCCCGGTATTCTTCGTTAATGGACTTACGAAGATTCGTTTTCTCAAATCGCTTTTCCGGGTTCATTTCCGGAATTGCTGCAATTAGTCTTTTCGTGTATAAGTGCTGAGGATTATTGTAGACATCAGCCGCCGTACCTTCTTCAACAAAACGACCTTTATACATGATTCCGATACGGTCACACATATGCTGTATGATGCCCAAGTCATGCGATATGAACAAGTACGTCAGATTAAATTCTTTTTGGATTTCCTGCATGAAGTTCAAAACCTGTGCCTGAACCGATACATCCAGTGCTGAAACAGGTTCATCTGCAATAATCAATTTCGGATTCAATGTCAGTGCTCGCGCGATACCAATACGCTGCCTTTGCCCACCGGAAAATTGGTGGGGGTATTTGTAAATCGACTCCGGATTCAATCCAACTCGTTCAATTAGCGCTTGAACCTTTTTCAATTCTTCACCAGGTGACATGCGTTCATAATTCCGTAGCGGTTCAGCAATTATACTCAAGACATTCTTCCGTCCATTCAGTGATGAATACGGATCCTGGAAAATCATTTGAATATCTTTTGTATGTATTCTTTTTTCTGAACGTCTCAGTTTTGCAAGGTCATTTCCTTCGAACAAAATTTCCCCGCTTGTTGCATTATTTAGTCCTATAATTGCTCGTCCAGTTGTCGTCTTACCACAACCAGACTCACCCACAAGACCGTATGTTTCACCTGGTTGCAAGTCAAAACTTACACCGTCAACTGCTCTTACTTGATCGACGACACGACGGAGAAAACCACCACGAATTGGATAATGTACTTTTAAGTTATTGACTCTAAGTAATGACATAATTCACTTCTCCTAATCTCTCCTCTGGGAAGTGGAAGTTTTTGTAGCAACTGCAACGAACGAAATGTCCTGGCAGTGCTTCATTTAGTTTGGGATTCACTTCATGCTCTTCCTTAGCCACCCATTGAATTCTTGGGGCAAACCTGCAACCTTCACGGTCCAAATTTTGTATAGAAGGCACGATTCCTTCGATAACATGAAGTTTCGCCTTCGCTTCCATATTCGCAGGAATTGAATTTAGCAGTGAGCGTGTATAGGGATGCAACGGATTAGCGAATAGCTCACGAACCTCCGCAATTTCCACTATTTCTCCGGCATACATAACCGCTACACGGTCAGCCATTTCAGCTACGACACCCAGGTCATGCGTAATTAGGATAATGCCTGATTTGATTTGGTTTTGAAGTTCCTTCATGAGATCCATGATTTGCGCTTGAATCGTTACGTCCAAAGCAGTCGTAGGCTCATCCGCAATTAGAACAACTGGATCACAAGCTAACGCAATCGCAATGACGACACGTTGTCTCATACCACCAGACAATTCATGTGGGTATTGCTTATAAACGCGTTGTTCATTCTTAATACCTACACGGTTCAGAAGATCAAGAACACGTTTCTTTTTAGCCGCAGACGAAAGATTCATGTGATAATCCATAGGTTCTTCAATCTGTCTGCCAATTGTCGCCAACGGATTGAGTGCAGTCATCGGGTCTTGGAAAATCATTCCTATGTCTTTGCCTCGGACTTTGTTCAACTTGCGCGCTGTCAGATTCAAAAGATTCTGATCTTTGAAGTTAACTTGCCCCTCAAGTTTCGTCGTTTTCTTATTATGAAGACCCATAATGGAAAGGGCTAATGCACTTTTTCCGCAACCCGACTCTCCTACAATTGCGACCACTTCATTCTCATGGACTGTTAAGGAAACATCATCAACCGCTGCATAGTAATCACCCTTAATTTTAAACGAGGTGCGGAGATGTTCAATTTCCAATACTGGATTTCCCAAGAAAACTTCCTCCTTACATAACGTAAACTTATGAAAAATGAATAGTAAATTTTCTGATATTTAATCGCTTGCCCCAATATACTACAGAAAAATCTAGTTGACAATACTATTTTATTAGAATACTAAATACACGAAATATTTCACATGTGACAAATATATTACAAACGCCGATATGAAAGCGTTTCCAAGTCCGAAATACTTTTTAAGTTTTTTTTGGATTTATATTCTTTTTCTGTCTAAAATACAAAAAGGATTCCATCCCTTTTGGGCGAAATCCTTTTTTGGTAAACATATAGTGTTAGTGATTTTGCATGTCTATTGATCAACCATTTGCTTGCCTAAAATGCTGGACAGTCGGGCTTGAAAACCGGAACTTTCACCGAGGGGCAAGTGTGGTAAATAATTACCCGCCACATTCCTACAATATACAAGTGAAAAATGCAGTTGTTCTGAAAAAAAGAATAGTTGACTTTCTATAGAGATTGTAAGTGCTAGATGATGAAATTTCGGGCACATAAGCACATCTTACATTGTATTCTCTGCTTTAATCTATAAGAAAGTGACACTTACTTTAACTAAAAATAGACTCTCCAGCGCAGGTGCGACTTCGTGGTAACCGATGCGGTAAGACTGAAAACGGGCTTCTTTCTAGCTTAGCGGAGGCCACTGAAAAGTTCTTTTTTATAATAAGAACTAGTTGATTGTAGTGGAGAGCGGCGACTCCAG